>JAOUMG010000101.1 GCA_029881635.1 Paracoccaceae bacterium
ATTGCCAAGGAAACGGTATTGGCAACCCGCGAAGCACTCGTATCGGCAGAACAGAACATCCTATTGGATGCGGTAGACGCCTATTTTTCTGTCCGAAGGGCGCTGGAAGACGTGGCAATCAACGAAAATTCCGTCCGAGTCATCGGCGAAACGCTGCGCGCCACGCAAGACCAGTTCGAGGTCGGCGAAGTGACACGTACCGATGTGGCGCTGGCAGAGGCCCAACTGGCATCTGCACGCGCCGGTCTGGCCAGCGCCGAAGGCCAGCTGGCCGCCGCCCGCGAAATTTACAAGGCGACAATAGGTCATTACCCGGGGGTGCTGGCGGTAGCACCACCTGCGCCCGCACTTCCTGCGACGGTCGATGCCGCGCGCGCCTTGTCCCAGCGCAATCATCCTGCAGTTCTGCAGGCGCAGCGGCAAGTTACGGTGTCGGAGTTGCAGATCACGGCAGCCGCACTCGCGCACCGTCCCGAATTGAAAGGCACAACCTCGCTGGGCCTCATTGACGGAGGCAACAAAGAGGCGTCCGTAGGTTTGCGGATGACCCAGACGATTTACGCGGGGGGGCGGTTATCGTCGTCCCATAGAAAAGCGATCGCTGGGCGCGACAGGGCGCGTTCCCAGCTGCTTCAGTCTGCCGTCGAAGTGGCACAGGGCGTTGGCACTGCATGGGCAAATATTGCGGTTTTTCGTGCCCAGATCGTGGCTACAGAACAGCAGATACAGGCCGCGACCGTTGCATATAGCGGCGTGCAGGAAGAGGCGAAGCTGGGCGCGCGTACAACGCTGGATGTTCTGGATGCAGAACAATCCCTGCTGAGCGCCAAGGCCAGCAGGATTGAAGCAGAGGCACGTTTGCAGGTAGCAATTTATTCGCTTTTGGCAGCTATGGGTCTTTTGACGGTAGAACACCTGAACCTTGGAATTCCGACCTATGACCCAGCTGCGTATTATGAGGCCGTCAAATCGGCTCCGTCGACGTCGATACAAGGCAAAAGCCTTGACCGCGTCTTGCAAGCTATCGGAAAGTACTGAGATCGACCTGCCAGATTCAGGCATGGTCAGTTGTTCGGCTGTTTCGAGTGGAAATTTATGAGGGAATGCAGATGTCCGATTCTCAGGCGAATGTAGCAATTCAGGATGTACTTTCCTCGATCAGGAGGCTTGTGTCGGAAGATCTGCGGACAGAACCCCGCCGGGGCCGCGAAGTCGCTGCAGAAGCAACCGAGGTGAAGACCTTCGAAGGCAAGCTGGTATTGACGGACGCATTGAGGGTGGATGAGCCGACGGAAATCACTGCGCAGGCGTCTGAGACTGCTGTCGAGAGTTTCAAGTTTTCTAGTGAAAGGAAGCGTGGGGCATTGTCGGAGCATGCCCCTGTGGAAAGCGTGGCTGTTGACGAATGGGGTACGGACAACGCTGAAGATGCGTTGAACACCCAAACCGCTGACGATGCCGAGACGGTAGATACCGAAGCCACTGCTGCAGGATCGCTGGAGGATACGATTGCGGAACTCGAAGCCGCGGTCGCCGGTATAGACGAAGCGTTTGAACCCGATGGCAGTGAGGAAAAATCCCACCGGGAAAGCGCGGTTGACGGGGGTGATGACGCGCTGGAATTCAGTTTCCCGGTTGACGAAGCTGACGATGATACACAACAGCGGGCCGAAGAACCTGAGGCCGACCAGCTCGATGCGCCAATAACCTCTGATGGTCTGGCGATGGGTGGTAGCGGTGAGCCGGTGGAAGACAGTGCGGAAGCGGAAATTGCCGACGTGCATTCTGAAACGGTGGTCAAGAAAGGATTGGCGGTGCGCCTCGGGTTCGAGGAGGATGACTTTTCCAATGGCCGGTCGGTTCACGCCAGTGTTGAATCTGACACTGCTGATGATCAAACAGCCGTCGAAGCCGATCTTGGCGAGGTCGACAGCGATGCTAATGGCTCTGACGCCGAAGTCTCGGACGATGTGCCGGGCGATACCGAAGAAAGCCTGGCATCCGCTGTGGCCGCCAGGGGTATCGTGCGCCGGCTCAATTTCGCTGATGCGCAGGAGGCAGAAGGCAACGAACGCCTTGTCTTGCGCGATGCCGGACCTTCGGACACAGATAAAAACGTCGAAGATGCGGACGAGATTGCGCTGGACGATGACGAGCCGGTTCTTTTTGGCAATGGTGACGACAGCATTATCGATACCGAAACGCTGCGCGAACTGGTCACGGAAATCATCCGGCAGGAATTACAGGGCCCGTTGGGCGAGCGCATTACCCGCAACGTGCGTAAACTCGTTCGCCGCGAAATCAACCGGGCCTTGGATGTTGAAGATGCGAACTGACGCTATCTGACCGATCCGTTCTGGTAGCTGCAAATAGCAACACCGCGCCTCGCCAGCGATGTCGGTGCCCATAAGCCTGAACCTTAAGCAGGCTTCGTCACCCCCGGATCTTGATCCTCAAAATGAAGAACGCGCCCTGATTTGGGGCGCGCTGGTCATCTTAACCGACAGGTGTCGATCAGGCTGCTTCGGCCTCTTCGGCGGCGTGGCGGCGTTCGCTTTCCTCGCGCGACAGCGCAACCGATGTCCGCACGCCTTTGGCGACGAAATCCATTAGCCCCTTCACCACCCGCTCATTCGGGTCGATTCCGGAGCAGGACAGCACCTCACGCCCATCGCGCGAGCGTGCCCAACGGGCGATCTGCTCGGGCCCGTTGCCATATTTCTTGTCATCGGCAATCGCGTCATCCAGAGCTGCCAACACGACGGCCGCAAACAGTTTGCGCGACCTTTGGCCTTGTTCGTAGTTGAATGCGGTGCCATCAACGAAATCGCGCATTTATTATGTCCTTTTTTTCTTGCTCTTGCGTTTCCGGGCGTCCTGTTGTTTACGGCCTTTTACATCCGATTCGGTATGCCCCCTATCGAATGACTGCCATGCGCCTGCTGCATGGCTCGGCCCAGATCCCTACCGTATCTAGTTGGGTTGCCAGTATATGTAACGGCATATATAGGTGCAGCCTGATTCCAGTCAACCTTTCGTCAAGGTTTTATCAAATGCCAAAAATTAACGGTAACGAAATTCGTCCCGGCAATGTGCTTGAACATGACGGCGGCCTGTGGGCGGCGGTCAAGGTCAGCCATGTAAAGCCAGGCAAAGGCGGTGCCTTTGCCCAGGTCGAACTGAAAAATCTGCGCGATGGTCGCAAGCTCAACGAACGGTTCCGCAGCGCGGACAAGGTCGAACAGGTGCGCCTGGATCAGAAAGACCAGCAGTTTCTCTATGAAAGCAACGGCATGCTGGTTTTCATGGATAGCGAAACCTATGAGCAGATCGAACTGCCAGCGGATCTTCTGGGGGATCGGCGTCCGTTTCTTCAGGACGGCATGACCGCAACGGTCGAGTATTACGGTGACGAAGCCCTGTCTATGCAGCTGCCGCAGAAAGTGACCTGCAAGGTCGTTGAAACGGAACCTGTTGTTAAGGGCCAGACGGCGGCGAACAGCTACAAGCCGGCTGTTCTGGATAATGGCGTTCGTATCATGGTGCCGCCTTTCATCGGGCAGGACGAAGATATCATCGTCCATACTGAACTGATGGAATATTCTGAACGCGCCTGATGCGAAGGCTCAGGGCAGGCGGATATTTGCGGCTCCGGAGGTCATGGGGCCATCGGCCCGATCAAATCGGAGATAGGCGATACCCCTGCCGTCTGACTGGGTAAAAATCCGTCCGGCGGTTTTTCCCGAGGCAAATACCTCGCTTCCGACAGGTGCTTCGCCGTCAATGAGAACGGTGACCAGACCTTTCCGCAGCTCGGTCTTGTGTTTCATCCGTGCGGTAACCTCCTGCCCGACATAGCAACCTTTGCGGAAATCGACACCGCCCAGACGTTCGAAACCGCATTCGAGAATATAGCTGTCGTCGGGGACAAGCTCGATCCCGGTTTCGGGAATGCAGTGGGCTACCCGGATGGCGTCCCAGTTGATTGACGGGGCGGCCCCCGGATTCTCGGAATACCGCCGCCAACCCAATTCAGGATGCCGGGGATCGGCATATGCCCCGGGTGGTACGGGCCCTATGCCACGGGTGACCAGCAACGCACTGGAGGAAAGGGTGACATCGGCGCGCAGCCGGTACATCGAAAGCCGTCGCATGAATGCGTCGGCGAGCGATTGATGAATGTCCATCAGAATCCGCTCTTCACCGGGAACCAGAAAGAAATCTGCGAGGTATTTCCCCTGTGCGGATAGCAGGGCGGCATAGACCAAACCGGATTTCAGCCGTGTCACGTCATTGGTGACCAGACCTTGCAGAAAACTGACCCGGTCCTTGCCGGAAACGTCGATAACACATCTGTCGCTGGCAGCTTCGCCTGTCATTGGTTTACCGTGGTTATGGGTTCGGCAAGTATATAGTCAGCGCGGATCATTCAGAAAACTGCAAGCGGCAAAGACCGGCATAAATTCCGTTCTGTGCCAGCAACGCGTCATGGGTTCCTTGTTCAACAACCCGGCCATGATCCATGACCACAATCTTGTCGGCTTGGCGCACGGTAGACAGCCGGTGGGCAATGACCAATGTCGTCCGACCTTTGCTGAGCTGGTCGATTGCCTGCTGCACCAGCGCTTCGCTGGTTGCATCGAGTGCCGATGTCGCCTCATCCAACAGCAGGATAGGAGCGTTGCGCAGCAATGCGCGGGCAATGGCCACGCGCTGGCGCTGTCCGCCTGACAGGGAGGAGCCGCGCGGCCCGGCGGGTGTTTCCAGCCGCTCGGGCAGGGCTTCGGTAAAGTCGGTGACATGGGCGGCCGTCAAGGCGGACTCCAGGGTCTCTTCGGCCACATCGACGCGCCCCAGTAGAACATTTTCGCGAATGGTCTCGTCAAAAAGCGTTGCGTCCTGTGTGACAACGGAAAAGAGATCGCGAAGCGATGTCAGCGGCATGTCCGCTACTTTCTTACCGCCTATCATCACATCGCCGGTATTTGGATCCACCAGTCGGGTCAGCAGGTTGAAGACGGTGGATTTCCCGGCACCCGAGGGGCCGACAATGGCGGTTGTCTTGCCCGGTTCCGCAACAAAGCTCAGGCCGCGCAGGACATCGTGATCGCCGTAGGAGAGGTGAACATCGTTGAGCTCAATCCCGGTTTCATTGATGTCAGGGGTCACTGGCTGGCTGGCGATCTTGATTGACGGGACCGTATCAAACAGCCGGAAAATTCGGGTAAGGCTGGCGGCCGCGACCTGCCATGTGCCCGCCATGTCCCCCAGACGTCTGAGAGGCTGAAACGCCAGTGCCATAGCGGTAAAGAAGGACATGAATTCGCCCACGGTGCGGTCGCCTTCGGTGATTTCGGGGCCAGCCAGAACCAGAACACCCAAAAACCCAAGGCCCGTGACAATATCGATCAGGGCCGGGATCAGCGCTCGGCTGCCCGCAGCTTTCACTTCGGCCCGGACAATGGTCGCGACGATACGTTCAAACCGCGATAACTGGTAATCTTCCATCCGGTTAAGTTTAACGGCTGCGATACCGTGAAAGACCTCATCAAGCCTTGTGGCCCTTGCCGCGGCCTGTACGCGAACGTGATCGGTCTTGCGCCGGATATAGCGTTGCACCGCCATGGTCGGAATGATCAGAAGCGGTGCGCCGATCATGGCGACCATTGTCCAGCGCAGATCAATCGACATGGCAACGCCAAACAGAGTGACCAGCGCGATCAGATCGCGACCCATTCCGGTAATGACCACGGACCAGATGCTTTGTACGGCAATCGTGTCGCCCTGCACGCGTTCAATCAACGCACCCGGCGGGTTGTCCTGAAAAAACCGGCCGTCAAGCGACAGGATATGACGCAAGAGATCAACCTGCATGGCAGTCGAGCTTTTCAGTGAAACGCGGGTCAGTAACGACCGGTTCACAACCAAAGTCACTGCACGAACCAGAAAGAGCCCGAAAATAGCGCCGCCGACCCACCATATTGCCTGCGTATCACCGCCGACAAAGACCTGATCAAACAAAGGTTTGAGCATGTAAGACAGGATCGCAAGTGTTGACCCTTCGATCATCATGAAGATGAACGCCAGCGCCATGGTCCCCTTGTGGGGCGTCAGATAGCCACGCCACAGCCGCCCGAAAAGATTGCGGGAGCTATAGGGGTCTGAAGAGTTTCGGGACTGGGACACGGCGCGCAACAAGGCCTTGAGAAAGGGCAGCGGCAGAGTGCCGCAGGGTCCGTTCGATCTAGCCTGAACGCACCTGTGAGGCAAGGCAGCTGGTGCCTCTTTGACGGCAATTGACGTTGGTCTTGCGCCCGGATACCGCTGTTGCGTCGACAGGAGGTATCCGATGAAATTTTCGCAAGGCAGGCCCTATCTTGCCATTCCCGGGCCTTCTGTTGTTCCGGACCGTGTGCTGAATGCGATGCACCGCGCCTCACCAAACATCTACGAAGGCGACATCATCGAGCTGACCGAAAAGGCGCTGACGGATCTCAAGCGTCTTGCCTTTTCGTCAAGCCATGTGGCGATCTATGTCGGCAACGGCCATGCCGGGTGGGAAGCCGCGAACGCCAACGTTTTTTCACGCGGCGACAAAGCCCTGGCAGTGATCACTGGCCAGTTCGGGATCAATTGGGCCAATTCACTGCGCCGAATGTCGGTCGAGGTAGAAGAGTTGAATTTCGGACGCCGCAACAGCGCGGACCCGGCCCGGATCGCAGCAGCGCTTGAGGCCGACAAAACCCACGCCATCCGCTCCGTCCTTGTGACACATGTCGATACCGCAAGTACGGTGCGTAACGATATTGTCGCTATCCGGGCTGCGATGGATGCTGCAGGCCATCCGGCGCTGCTGATGGTTGACGGTATTGCCTCGCTCGGGTGCGATGAGTTTCGCATGGACGACTGGGGGGTCG
>JAOUMG010000103.1 GCA_029881635.1 Paracoccaceae bacterium
ACCACGCCTGTTCCGCGCGCCTCCGGCTCCACGTAGAGATCATCCAGAAACCCCCCGGTCGTTGCTGACAATGGGCGGGCGAAGGGGCGAAAATGCGCGAGGCCCAGCAAATGGCCTTGGGGTGTGGTGGCGACCCGGCACTGGGTTTCGTGACCTGCATCATTGATCCAGCCCCAGACGGTCTGGCGCATCTCTGCTGTCTGGGTAACCTTGTAAAACTCGGCATAGCCTTGATAAAGCCGCTCCCATTCGGGGCGGTCCGGTGCCGAAACCTCACGTATCACAACTGTCATTTCTGTCATCTTTCAGAGGTTGAAAACCCGGCTCGGGTGCAGTTCACCCGATTTGTAGATGCCAACGGCAACCGGCTGGCCCTGATAGCTGGCCCAGGCCTCATCGCCATATTCGACGCCCGCCGCGTTGATCACCATGCCGGGGTTGCCGTTCTTCAGCCGGGCGACCCCTTCCGGCGTCAGTTTCAGCTCCGTCAGCTCAGTCAGCCCGACCTCCAGCGGCAGCAAAAGCGCATCCAGCGCCTCCGACCGGGCCAGTTCCTCGACCTTGTCCAACGTCACACCGTCCGAACATTCGAACGGGCCCGACCATTCGCGGCGCAAGGTGATCACATGGCCAAGGCAGCCCAGCGCTGCCCCCAGATCGCGCGCGATCGAGCGGACATATCCCCCCTTGCCGCAGACCATTTCCAACAGGACCGTATCCGCATCGGCCCGCGCGATCATCTCCAGAGACTCGACCCATAATGCGCGCGCCGCCAGATCCATTTCTTCGCCCGACCTTGCCAGCGCATAGGCCCTTTCACCATCGACTTTCACGGCGGAAAACTGTGGCGGCACCTGCAAGATATCGCCGCGGAACGCCACCAGCGCGGCCTCGATCTCGGCGTCGGTTGGCCGCAGGTCCGAGGTCTCGATCACCTCGCCTTCGGCATCGTCGGTATTGGTCGCAACCCCCAGCCGTACGGTGAAGCGGTAACATTTCAAGGCACCGGTGATGTAGGGGACGGTCTTCGTCGCCTCGCCCAGCGCCACGGCCAGAACCCCGGTGGCCGCCGGGTCGAGCGTGCCCGCATGGCCCGCCTTCTTGGCGTCGAACGCCCAGCGCACCTTGTTGACCACAGCGGTCGAGGTCATGCCCGCAGGCTTGTCAATTACCAGCCAGCCGGAAATATCGCGGCCCTTCTTGCGTGCCATGTCTTGCCCTTTGTCCTGAACCGCCGGGTGCTAGCGGCAACCGCGGCCAAGGTCAATCCGCCGGAACCGACAGCCCCACCATCGGCCCCATCGGAAAGCCGAAATCATCGCGCCCGATCTCGGGTGCATAAAGGCGCGAGATGTTGCCATCGAAGTAAAGCGCATCCGGCAGCCGCAGCCCGTCGCGGAACAGGCGGGCGAATTCGTAGAAGGTGACCGCCCGGTCTGACACGACAAACCAGGCCGTCTGCCCATCCGCCGAAACGCCCACGCCATTGCGGACATAGCGGGAATCGGAATCTTCCAGAAACCGCGGATGGAGCGCGCCCGCCATGACCAACAAGGGGCCGGACTGGTTGGCAAAGCGGCAATCGGGGCGGGCCGCATCAAAAGCCAGCGTTTCCTGAACCAGAAAGCCTTCATCGGTGATGCAGAAAACGCCGTTCGGAACCAGTCCGAAATTCCCCGGACCGGCGCTGCGCACCAGTTTTGAGATTTCCTGCCGTTCCTCGACATAAAGGCCGACGGGTGCGCGGTCGGGATGATACATCCCGGCATTCATGGCAAAACCCAGCGTCTTTCCTTCGGCCACCACCACATCGCGCAAACGGGCGAAAGTGCCGATGGGCTGGCCATCGGGCCCATTGAGGAAAAGGCGCAGATCCGCCCCGGCAGGCACCTCGCACACCGAATAGGTCTGGTCTTCGAATATCTGGTTCCGGCAGGTTTCTGCTGCTGCTGCATTGGCCAGCAGCAAGGCCGCCAGAAGGCCGCTAAACCGGATCATCTGCGTCATCATCATCCCGCCGGGCAATATCGCGCTTCACCTTTTCGTCGGACAGCAACCGGCGCGTTTCATCCATCTGGTCAAAGGTGTGGTCGATGGCAAACCGCAGATCGGGCGCAAATTTCAACGTCATTGCCTTGGCCACCGCATGACGCAACTCGCCCTTGCTCTGGCGCAGTGCCTGCAGCGCGTCCTCGGCCCCATGCCCGCCCAGCGGCAACACAAAGGCGGTGGCGATTTTCAGGTCAGGCGACACCCGCACCTCGCCGACGGTAATCGACATGCGGTTAAGCGCATCATTGTGGACACCGCCACGTGACAGAACCTCGGACAGGGTCCGACGGATCAGCTCGCCCACCCGAAGCTGTCGTTGCGAAGGGCCGGAGCCGGAGGAAAAACGATTTTGTGCCATAGGCCCCATTTAGGCCAATGACCGGGCGCCCGCAACGGGCCTTTGCCAAGCCGGGCTTCAGAGGCTAAAGGAAGCCGATGACTTAGTGGAAGGGATCGCCATGACTGACAGCAGCGAATTGCCAGGCCTCGTTGTGACCGGCGTTTCGGGCCGCATGGGCCAGACGCTGGTGCGGGCCATTGCAGGTTCTGACAAAATGCGGCTGGTCGGGGCCATCGAACGCAAGGGCCACGACTGGATCGGGGCCGATCTCGGGCAGGCGATGGGTGGGGCGGCCACCGGTCTGAAGGTTGCCGACGACCCGCTGGAGGCTTTTGCCAGGGCCCAGGCGGTGATAGATTTCACCTCCCCCGCCGCCACCGTCGAATTTGCGGCACTGGCGGCACAGGCACGCGCAGTGCATGTGATCGGCACCACCGGGCTCGAAGAGGTGCATCTGGCCAAGATCAGGGCAGCCGCCCGCCACGCCGTCATTGTGCGCGCCGGAAACATGAGCCTTGGCGTCAATCTGATGGTGCGGCTTGCCGAAAAGGTCGCCGCCGCACTGGATGACGACTGGGATATCGAGGTTGTCGAAACCCATCACCGGATGAAGGTCGACGCTCCTTCAGGCACGGCGCTGATGCTGGGCGAAGCCGCGGCAAAGGGGCGCGGCATCACCCTTGAGGGGCACCGCGACAGCGGGCGCGATGGCATTACCGGTGCGCGGCGCAAAGGCGACATCGGCTTTGCCGCCATTCGCGGCGGCGATATCGTGGGGGAACATGATGTGATTTTCGCGGGTAACGGCGAACGCATTGTGCTGCGCCACATTGCCACCGACCGGGCGCTTTATGCACGCGGCGCCTTGCGCGCGGCGCTCTGGGGGCAGAATCAGAAACCGGGCGAATACGATATGTTCGACGTTCTGGGAATATAAACGGCAAGGCCGGCGGTTATTCCGCAGCCAGACTGATTTCTTTGCCGCGTCCCATCATGGCAATTTCTTCCATGATCCCGGCCAATAGCTTCTGGAACCCGCGGAAATTGCCATTGGGCTTGATCTCACGTTCGTTCATGTAAAGCGCCCGGTCCATTTCGATCTGAACGGCATGCAGCCCCCGCGACGGGCGGCCGTAGGTCTGGGTGATATAGGCCCCAGCAAAGGGGGCATTGCGCAGGACGCGCAGGCCTGCAGCCTCGAACGCGGCCTCGACCTGATCGACGATATGCGCGCTCGCCGTCGAACCATAGCGGTCGCCCAGTACAATCTCGGGGCGCTTGGCGCCGGCTGCGACGATCGAATCCATGGCTTCATGCGGCATGGAATGCACATCAATCAGGATTGCCTCGCCAAAACGGGCCAGCGACCCCTGCAACAGTTCCAGCAGACAGGCGTGATAGGGATACCAATGTTCCGTAATCCGGGCATTCGCATCGGCCAGCTGGATCTTGCCGCGATAGATGGCCTTGCCACCTGCCACCACGCGCGGAATAACCCCCAAGCCGGAACTGACCCGCGGGTTGTGAGTGTTCAGCCGTACCCCTTCGATCAGGGCAGGGTCAAGTTCGTCCGAGGCGCGATTGAGGTCAACATAGGCGCGCGGGGCGGATGCCGCCAGCAAAGGGGCCCCAAACCGTGGTACACATTCCAGAAGCTGATCGACAAAGGCATCTTCGGACGATCGAATCGCGTGCTGGTCCAGTACAGAATTGCGCAAGAATCGGGGTGGATAATTCCGGCCACTATGTGGCGAAGCGAAAACCACACTGGTCAGGCGTGATTCCGGCATCGACAAATGATAGGCCCTGTTTGGCATATAGGCTCCTTGCTCTTGCACGAACTATAAGCGGTATATTGCGAATTCCGAAAGCCCTTGAAAGCTTTTGCGTTCCCTTTTATAGACCCACGGACCGACGCGGTTCCGCCCGCGTCCTAATTGTTTGGAATGGGCGGAATCGTTTACGGAATGGGCGGTTAGCTCAGCGGTAGAGCACTACGTTGACATCGTAGTGGCCACTGGTTCGATCCCAGTACCGCCCACCATCCTGCCCCGATTCGTTGGGGAGTGTTGTTTTAATGGCGCACGCGCGCCGCGAAAAGGAGAAGGCCGATGAAGGTCAAGAACTCGCTCCGCTCGCTGAAGTTGCGTCACCGCGACTGTCAGGTCGTGCGCCGCAAGGGCCGCGTCTATGTGATCAACAAGACGCAGCGTCGTTTCAAGGCCCGTCAGGGCTAAGAAACGTCAGCCGGAATTGAACAGGCCGCTGCGGGAAACCGCGGCGGCCTGTTTCGTTTTCTCTGCCACACGGCATGGCCAAGACCATGCGCTGGGCAACTGGCCTAGAGTGAATCCGCCAGCAGCCGAACCAGCGTCTGCTGGCTCAAATATCCCGTCACGGGCAGATTGCGCGCCTGCTGATACCGGCGCACGGCCTGACGGGTGTTGTCATCAAATATCCCGTCCGTCGGGCCAGGGTTAAGCCCCAGCTTGGCCAGCCTCTGTTCGACCAGCGACCGGATCAGCGGGTTCATGTTCAACGCCGCCTCGGCCCGCTCTGCCGCCAGACGCGCCTGTTCCGCAGCGGGATCGACGCTCAGTTCATCAATCAGTTTGCGCGCCTCGTCGGCGAAGGCACCATTCGGGTATTTGGCCAGATAGTTCTGGAACCCATCGACCGTATTGGCCCTGAGTGCACGCTGCCATGCCTGGCGTTCGTCAACGGTAACCGTGCCGCGCCGCGCCGCCTCAATCTCGGCCAGCCGGTCCGTGGCGACATCGGAAAACAATCCGTCCGGATACCGCCTGAGATAGGCGCGCAGGCCCGCCTCATCCCGCCCGGCACCCGTATCGCCCCAGTAAAGCCTGTCGAGGCGGTCCTGCTCGGCTTGGCGCCGCTCGGCCTCCAGCTCCAGTTCCGCGGCACGGCGCGCGGCTTGTGCGCTCAGTTGATTGATTTGGTCGGCAGTAACAAAACCGGTCGCATCGTGATTGTTGCGGTTTTGCCAAGTGGCAATTGCCGCCCGCGATCCGCGGCCGAAAAGCCCGTCAATACCGCGCGGGTCGATGTCGAGTATGGCAAGATCGCGCTGGATCTGACGCCGCTGATCGCGGCTGAGGTTCAGCGCCGCCTCAGCCTGGCGGGCGATCTCCGCAGGATCAGGCGCGATTTCGGCAATGGCCCGGCGGGCGCTTTCGGCAAAGCGGCCATTGGGGTAGTTCTGCAGATAGGCCTCATATCCTTGCCGCGTTCCGGCGGCGAGCGCACTCACCCATAGCCGGCCTTCAGCGCGCCGCTCATCGCGGTCATCCCTGCCGCCCCAGGGCCGCCAGACCGGTGCCGGGAGGGGCCGGAATACCGACCGATTATCAATGCTTCCAACGGCGGTCAGATTGCCCCGGCGGGCCGCCATCTGGGCGATGCTTTGCCCGCGCAGGGTGACCACCTCGGTGGCAAACTCGGCGATCCGCGTGGCGTCACCGTGAAAGACCGCGACGCCCTCCGGGATATCCATGTCGCCGATCCCCGGCGTCAAACCCCGACCCAGCGGTATCGGCCTGTCTTCCGTCCCCAAAAGAACAATGGCTCCACCCGGTTTTTCGGCCGCCATCAGCATCAAAGTGTCGAGGGGAAAACCGGATACATCAGCCCAGGGCAAATCCGGTTGCTCAATTTTGGTGCTGAAAAACCAGTTCCTGCTTTGGGCATGCGCAAAATGGCCGGACAGCACAATGACCGTGCGTTCCGCAGCATTGAGATCTGCATAATATCTTGCAATCAGCTTACGCATCTCTCCCAAGGCGTATCCCTGCCCAAAAGCGTGGTAAACCCGGCCCCGGTCAGGGCGTCTGCCGCCTCAACCACATCGCCTGCGGCCGGAATATCGGCAGCATTGGTGTAGTTTTCGTTGCCAATGATCAGCGCGAGATCTTCCGCGTAGAGCGGCCCGGAGGCAAGAAAAGCGATGCAGACAACCAGATTTCTGAGCATTCCATAATCCCCTTGCGGCACTCTTACATCAGAAATCCTAGTCGTATTTGCGCTGATCCTCAATAACTTGTCCGTCATTGGGCAGGGATCCCACTGCCACGGGTTCAATGCGGGCGCGCAATTTCAGGACATCCAGAACCGATTTTTCAAACGTTCCGGCAGCGCCCGGGGCCTCGGTTTCGATCATCACCGTCATCGCATCCATGTCACCCTCGCGGCGGGCGATGACGCGGGCGCGGGCGATTTCAGGGTGGCGGGCGACAAGCTCGGCAACCTGTTCGGGGCGCACGAACATGCCCTTGATCTTGGTCGTCTGATCTGCGCGGCCCATCCAGCCCTTGATCCGCATATTGGTGCGGCCACAGGGGCTTTGGCCGGCCATCACCGCCGACAAATCGCCTGTGGCAAACCGGATCAGCGGGTAATCGGGGTTGAGCGCGGTCACGACAACTTCGCCCACCTCGCCCGCGGGAACCGGATCACCGGTACCGGGGCGGACGATTTCGACG
>JAOUMG010000102.1 GCA_029881635.1 Paracoccaceae bacterium
CGATCCTTCCAATTCTTGTCCAAGGACCAATGAAATGACCTTTCTGAAAACCAGCCTTGCCGCGTTTGCTATTGCAATCGCGCAACCCGCCTTTGCCGCCGATACCATTGTCATCAAAGATGCCTATGCACGCTTTTTGCCGGGTGCCAAGGCCGGAGCTGCTTTTATGGTAATTGAAAACCTCGCGCCCGAAGCGGACCGGCTTGTCGGGGCCAGCTCCGATGTGGCAATGCGGGTTGAATTGCATACGCATCAGGCCGGCGAAGGTGGTATGATGCAGATGCTGCATGTGCCCGAAGGTTTCGCCATTCCCGGCGCAGGCGAACATAATCTTGCGCGTGGCGGTGACCACGTAATGATGATGGGTCCGACCCGCAGCATTGTCTCGGGCGATACCCTGACCCTGACGCTGAGCTTTGAGAACGCCGGTGATCTGGTTGTCGAAGTTCCAGTCGACAACGCCCGCGCTGACATGGCCCCTACGAACTGACACCAGGCAAATGACATCCGGCGCCAAGACCAAGCTGATGCCGGTCGAAGATACTGCGGCGGCGCTGCAAGCCACGACAAAGGCAGCGCCGCCATCCAGGGCTGCAACTGGGAGCCATTGATCAGGCGCAGGGCAATGCTCTCGTCCCAGTTCTCGGACCGCGCAACCAACCGATTGCCGGGGCGCTTGCCTTCGTGGTATTTGTCAGAGCGTATCGGTCACAAACAAAGGGCACATCGATGAAAACCCCCTGGCACCTATGGGTCATCGGTATTGTCACGTTGCTTTGGAACGCCATGGGCGCGTTGGACTACACGATGACGCAGCTCCAGAATGAAACCTATCTGGCGGGATTTACCGCCGAGGAACGCGCATATTTCCAGAGCTTCCCTGTTTGGGTGGAGGCGGTTTGGGCGATTGCCGTCTGGTTTGCCTTGGCGGGTTCCGCGCTGCTGTTGATGCGCAAGCGTATCGCTGCGGGAATGTTCGGTATTTCGCTGATCGCAATGATCGTTACAGCGATCCATAATTTTGGTCTGGCCGAGGTGAAAATGCACGAAATCGTCGGCGCCGAAGCGGTCTGGTTTACGCTTGCCATTTTCCTGGTGGCTCTGGGCTCATGGATCTATGCGCGTCGGATGCGCCAGCGCGCTGTGCTGGACTGAGGCCTAACTGCTACCGCGAACAGACAGATTCTGCGGCCGAGCCGAATGATACATAGCGCTGCCAGAACTCCTGATGAGCGGTTCGTGCTGATTGGCGAACCTGCTGCGCCTTGGAGGGATCGCTGAAGAACTGTGCTGCGATTTTCTGGTCGGAGCCAGTAAGCGTCATGTTGGCAACCCTCTGAATACAATCGCAAAGCATCGGGTCAGCGCCGCCGTTCGATCGTACACATGCCCGATCAATCGGACCGGCCATAATCGTCGTTGCCGTCAGCAAAGATATTGCTGCCGCAGTCAGAACTGGTTTCATTCCCCACCCCAGATTGTCGCCACCCGGCAGTCAGACTTGCCAAGTATCTCGTTACTTTCCCAAGAACGATTAATACATATTGCGCGGCGCCGATCAATTCAGACCGTCACCTTTTGGGCATGAGACTGTTTCAGGCAGCTTTCAGATCGACGCCTGTGACCTCCGCAGCCTCTGCCAGAAGACCAATATAGGCAATCGCGGCCTTGGCCCAGTCTGCCTTCTCCAAGGCTTCACGAATGCGGGGTGCGACCGCTTCATAGGGCAGCACCGCGCCGATTGCGCGCGCATCAAGGCGGATGATGTGCAGGCCATAACGTGTTGCCACCGGTGTGCTGGCAATTTCGCCCTCGGTCAGTTTGTCCAGTGCCGTCTCGAATTCGGGCACGGTATCGCCGGAAACGATCTGGCCCAGCCGCCCCCCGGCATCGCGCGACGAACAGGCCGAAATCTCGCGTGCCAGTCGGTCGAAGGCGCGCGGGTTGCGCGAAATCTCGGCCAGCGCGGCATCGGCAGTCTGCTGGGCCTTGGCCAATGCGTCCGTATCACCCGGTTTGACTGGCATCAGGATATGGGCTGCCTCGTAAAGGGTAGGCGCGCGCCAGCGATCGGGGTGCGCGTCATAGGCGGCACGGATTGCCGCGTCTGTTGGCGGTGCCACCGTAATCGCATTGGCCAGAACCTGCCGGATAAGCGCCTCTTCATCGGTTTCGACAGTTCCAAGGTCACCGCCCAGTGGTTCAGGCACAAGCCTTTGCCGGCCCGCTTCTTGCAGCAGCAGCGCCCTGATGGTCAGCGCCCGCGCCGCCGCCCTCCAGGCGATGCCGGGTTTTCCCTTTGGTGCGGGGTGCAACTGCGCTTCGGCGGCGATGGCTGTGGCAGGGATCACCTCGCCGTTGACGGTGATATCCGGCATCAAGGGCGTCATCTCAGGCCCCCCGTTTTTTCGTGCGAACGATCTGATAGCCCGGGCGCCAGAGGTAACGGACCGGTGCCGACAGCATATGGACGAGCCGCGTGAACGGGAATAGCAGGAAGATCGTCAGCCCGAGAAAGAGGTGCAGCTTGAAGAGCCAATGCACACCAACGATATAGCTTGCTGCCTGACCATCGAAGGTAAAGATGCCAAAGGCCCAAGCCATGAAGCGCGTCATCTCGTGCCCGTCCAGATGTTGAAGCGAGACGAAGATGGTGCCAAGCCCCAGCACAAGTTGCAGCATCAAAAGCGCCAGAATACCGGTATCAGCGAATGTGCTGCTTGCCCGGATGCGCGCATCGAAAAGCCGCCGGTGGAGCAGCATGAGCCCACCCACCAGTGCCATCGCGCCCGCGACTCCACCGGCGATCAACGCCAGGAGCTGCTTAAAACCGTGACCGATACCTAGCGCGTCAAAGACCTGGATGGGGGTCAGAAGCCCGACAAGATGGCCGAAGAAAATCACCAGTACGCCGACATGAAAAAGGACAGAACCCACCACCAGTTGTTTCCGGCGCAAGAGTTGTGAGGACGAGGATTTCCACGTGAAGGGGTCGCGTTCATACCGCACGATGCTGCCCAGAAGCAGAACCGAAAGGGCGATATAAGGATAAGTTCCGAAAATGAATTGGTGCATCGGGGCCTCCTTTACTGGGCCGTCCCGGCGCGGGCCGGGGAGAGGGGCATGTCCATCCGCGCGAGGATGTCGCGTGAGATCGGGCAGCCGGCATTGGGATCGGGGGCGAAGGTGACCTGCGCCTCCTCATAAACCGCGTCCAGGGCTTCGAGGTCTTCGGGGTCGTCGTCCTTCTCGGACAGAAGGGCCGTGGCCTCGGGGCTGTCAGTGCCCGCCTGGGCAATCCCGGCCAGCGCTGTCAGGACCGCCGCATAGGGCGTTTCGCGCCGGGTCAGACGCTCGGCCAGGACCGCGATGATGTGACCGGCATCGGCAAGGATCTCCTTCGCCTCGGCCAGGGGCCGGGTCGAGAGGAATTCCAGAAGCACCGGCAGGTGATCCGGCAGTTCCGGCCCGGTGAGGTCGAAGCCGCCCGCCCGGTAGGTTTCCAGCAGGTCCACCATCGCGCCGCCGCGATCCCGGCTTTCACCGTGGATATGCTCGAAGAGGTTGAGCGACAGCGTGCGCGAGCGGTCGAAGAGGAGCACATAGCGCTCCTGCAGGTCATAGATGTCGCCTGTCTCCATTCCGGCAAGCAGCGGTTCCAGCGCGCGGTGCTGGTCGAGGGACAGGAGTCCTTCGGATTTCAGCACGGAGCGGATCGCCGGGATGGCGGTTTGCAGATCCTCGCTTGGGTAGGAGAGGAGCGCCGAGAGCGCCTTGAATGTCTTCATTTCCAGCCCTCCGCAGGGGTGACGAATTTGCGGCTGCCAAAGAGCTTGCCGCCCGTGGTGCCGGAGGAACAGCCATTGCCGTCGGTGAAGCCGCAGCCGCCGCGCAGGTCATAGGCATCCTCGACCATTTCGCGGTGCGTCGTCGGGATGACGAAGCGGTCCTCGTAATTGGCGATGGCCATGATCTGGTACATCTCGTCGATTTGGTGCGGCGTCAGCCCAACACGCTTGGCGACGCCGAGATTGACGACCCCGTCCACCGTCTTCGAGCGCATGTAGGAGCGCATGGCGAGCATCCGTTCCAGCGCCGAAACGATCGGTGCCTCATCCCCCGCCGTCAGCATATTGGCGAGGTAGCGGACCGGAATGCGCAAGGATTTCACATCCGGCATGTCGTCCTGCGCGGCGATCTGACCCGCCGCCGCCGCGTTCTGGATCGGGCTGAGCGGCGGAATGTACCAGACCATCGGCAGCGTCCGGTATTCCGGATGCAGCGGAAAGGCGATCTTCCATTCCATCGCCATCTTCCAGATCGGCGATTTGCGGGCCGAGATGATCCAATCCTCCGGCACACCTTCGGCGCGGGCGGCCTCGATCACCGCCGGGTCGTTGGGGTCGAGGAAAACGCCAAGCTGGGCGTCATAAAGCTCCTTCTCACCCTCGACCGACGCCGCTTCGGCGATCTTGTCGGCGTCGTAGAGCATGACCCCGATATAACGGATGCGCCCCACGCAGGTTTCCGAACAGACCGTCGGCATGCCGCTTTCCAGACGTGGATAGCAGAGTGTGCATTTCTCGGATTTACCGGTCGACCAGTTGTAGTAGATCTTCTTGTAGGGGCAGCCCGAGACACACATCCGCCAGCCGCGGCACTTCTCCTGATCGATCAGCACGACGCCGTCTTCCTCGCGCTTGTAGATCGCGCCAGAGGGGCACGACGCGGCGCAGGCCGGGTTGAGGCAATGCTCGCAAAGCCGCGGCAGGTACATCATGAAGGTGTTTTCATACTGGCCGTAAATCTCCTTCTGGATGCCCTCGAAGTTGTAGTCCTTCGAGCGCTTGGAGAATTCGCCGCCGAGGATCTCCTCCCAGTTCGGGCCCCATTCGATCTTCTCCATCCGCTCGCCCGAAATCTTGGAGCGCGGGCGGGCGGTGGGGAAGGCCGGCATTTCGGGTGCCGATTTCAGGTGGTCGTAGTCGAAATCGAACGGCTCATAGAAATCGTCGATCTCGGGCAGGTCGGGATTGGCGAAGATATTGGCGAGGATCCGCCACTTGCCGCCCTGCTTTGGGCGAAGGTTGCCCGAGGCGGTACGTTCCCAACCGCCGTTCCAGCGTTTCTGGTTTTCCCAGTCCTTGGGGTATCCGATGCCGGGCTTGGTTTCGACATTGTTGAACCAGGCGTATTCAACGCCGTCGCGGCTGGTCCAGACATTCTTGCAGGTGACAGAGCAGGTGTGGCACCCGATACATTTGTCGAGGTTCAGCACCATGCCGATTTGTGCGCGGACTTTCATTCTGCTGCCTCCACTTTCGAAACCGGCGTATCAAGCCAGTCGACCTTGTTCATCTTGCGGACTACGACCATCTCGTCGCGGTTGCAGCCCACCGTGCCGTAGTAGTTGAAGCCATAACTCTGCTGGGCATAGCCGCCGATCATATGCGTGGGCTTCAGCGTGGTGCGGGTGACGGAGTTGTGGATGCCGCCGCGCTTGCCGGTGATCTGCGACCCCGGCGTGTTCACGATCTTTTCCTGCGCGTGGTACATGAAGAGCGTTCCGTCCTTCATCCGCTGGCTGACCACCGCGCGGGCGGTGAGAACCCCGTTGGAGTTGAAGACCTCGACCCAGTCATTGTCGACCAACCCCGCCACCTTCGCGTCATTCTCTGACAGCCAGACAACCGGCCCGCCCCTGTTCAGCGTCAGCATCAGCAGGTTATCGGAATAGGTCGAATGGATGCCCCATTTCTGGTGCGGCGTGATGAAGTTCAGGACGACATGCTTTTCGTTGGCACCAAGCTGGCCTGTCGCCGCGGCGGTGATCGTCTTGAGGTCTACCGGTGGGCGCCAAGTCACGAAGAATTCGCCGAAAGCCTGCATCCATTCGTGATCCTGATAAAGCTGCTGGCGGCCTGTAACGGTGCGCCAAGGGATCAGCTCGTGGACGTTGGTCCAGCCTGCGTTATAGCAGACCTCCTCGCTCTCGATGCCCGACCATGTGGGCGATGAGATGATCTTGCGCGGCTGTGCGGCGATGTCGCGGAAGCGGATCTTTTCATCGTGCTTCACCTCGGCTAGATGCGCGTGTTCGCGACCAGTGACCTTTGACAGCGCATTCCACGCCTTCACCGCCACTTCACCATTGGTTTCCGGTGCCAGCATCAGGATGACCTCGCAGGCGTCGATGGCCGTTTCGATCTTGGCCATGCCCTTGGTTACCCCTTCGTGGTGGGTACCGTTCAGGGCCTGAAGGTGATGCACCTCGTCCTTGGTGTCCCAGGCGATACCCTTGCCGCCGTTGCCCACCTTTTCCATAAGCGGCCCGAGCGAGCGGAAGCGATCAAAGAGGTTAGGGTAATCCCGCTCGACGGCGATGTAATTCGGCGCAGTCTTGCCGGGGATCAGGTCGCATTCGCCCTTCTTCCAGTCCTTGACGGTTGGCTGGGCAATTTCCATCGGGCTGTCGTGTTGCAGTGGCAGTTGTACGACATCCGTTTCCACCCCGAGGATTTCGGGCGCGACTTCGGAGAATTTCTTCGCAATCGACTTGAAGATTTCCCAGTCCGATTTGGATTCGTAGGCTGGATCCACCGCGGCCTGCAGCGGGTGGATGAAGGGGTGCATGTCCGACGTGTTGAGATCGTCCTTTTCGTACCAGCTCGCCGTCGGCAGCACGATGTCGGAATAGACCGCCGTCGTCGACATGCGGAAATCGAGCGTGACCAGAAGGTCGAGCTTTCCCTCGGGCGCCTTGTCATGCCAGACCGCTTCTGCCGGCTTCATCCGGCCTTCCTCGCCCAGATCCTTGCCCAGCACGCCGTGATCGGTGCCGAGAAGGTGCTTGAGGAAGTATTCATGCCCCTTGCCCGAAGACCCCAGAAG
>JAOUMG010000104.1 GCA_029881635.1 Paracoccaceae bacterium
CTTCCTGGAACGAGCTGAGGGAAAAGCAACGAACTTGGTTTGAGTGCGAAACCCGATCCTAATGATTTTGGGCGTTTTTTTCATTGAGCTTTAACTCACATGGCAGAAAACGTCAGAGGAAATCTCTGTCGAATTGGGATTGCGTGTGCCAACCTGGCAAACAGTTCAACCGTTGTCCCTATGCAGAAACGATGCCTTCTCTTGAAACGGTTGGCACGCCGCCTCCATCAAACCATGACCGAACTGTCCATATCCAGCGTGATCTATTTGGGCGGTGTCGCATGAATGAAATCGGCCGGGGCAAGAAAGCACGCGAGTTTCTGATCTGGCTCGCCGGGTTGGAAAGCGACATCGCCGCGCTGCCCGAAAAGTTCATATACTTTCCGTTACATTTCCAGCCAGAGATGACGACAGCACCACAAGGCGGGCGCTATGTTGACCAAGCGCTGGCCATAGAACAACTGACGGCGAAACTGCCTGGTGATATGAAAATTGTGGTCAAGGAAAACCCGCTGCAGGGCAGTTTTCTACGCAGCGCTGAATTCGTGCAGCGTATCAGCCGCCTTGCCAATGTCGTCATCGTCCATCCGACAATGAACACGCATCTGATCGAACAGAAGTCCTGCATGATCGCGACCGTCACCGGCACCGCCGGGTGGGAAGCCATTCGCGCGGAAAAGCCTTGCCTGTATTTTGGCTATCCTTGGTATCGCGATTGTCCGGGCGTCGAAAAATTCGAAGACAAGACCGATCTGAATCAAATGCTTCTGAACCCACCAACGACAGCGAGAACTGCACAGTTTATTGAACAGGTAGTGGCCCGTGCACATGAGGGCGTTATCTATGAGGCTTTTCTCAAAGACCCGGGCCCGGAATTCGCCGCCCAGAACGAGGCGCATCTGACCGATCTTTTCACCGATCTGTTGCTGGCCCGTCAGCAAACGACCTTTCGCTAAACTCAGCGCTTGGTGGATGCGGACAAGGCGCGAAACATCGCCTCGGCGCGGTCCCAGTCCTCTGGCGTGTCGATGTCCTGGACACGTGCACGCGGCAGCACATAGGCACCGCTGTTTGGCCCGCTCATTATCGGCAACCCTTCCCGCCACGCGTGCGCGGTTCCCCAATAGAACTGACCCGCATCATGATAGGCCTCTTCCAGATCCTGCGAGCGTGCCGTTTCAAATTCCGGCTGGATCAATTCCACCAATCCGTCGCGCCCGATGCGCACGCCGCGTTGGATCGGAAAAGCAAAACTCGTCACCGAAAATATGTAATCTGCTTTTGTTGTCTCAAGCTGCTCCAGACCGGCCTGAATATCCCCAGGTCTCACGAACGGGGCCGTCGCATAAATGCAGCAAACACTCTCAACCGGTCCGTAATGTTCATCCGCCCATAGCGTCGCGTGACGGATGACAGGGATGGTGCCTGCATGATCGTCCGACAACGCGGCCGGGCGCATGAAAGGTACGGTCGCACCATGCTGCTTGGCGACTGCTGCAATCTCGGCACTGTCGGTAGAAACGATCACATGGTCAAAACAGCCGCTCTGAATCGCCGCCTCGATCGACCACACAATGATTGGTTTGCCGCAGAAATCGCGAATGTTCTTGCCGGGAATACGCTTGCTGCCACCGCGCGCCGGAATAACCGCAATCCGGGTCATACGAGCGCATCCCGCAGCGCCGAAATCACCTCACTTTGGTCGGCATCCGTCATTCCGGCGAAGAGCGGTATGGAAATCGCCTGCGAATAATACGCCTCGGCAACCGGGAAATCGCCGGGGCGAAAGCCAAGGTTGGCGTAATAGGGCTGTAGGTGCACCGGTATGTAATGAAGGTTTACACCGATCCCGGCAGCCCTCAGAAACGCGAAGACTTCGCTATGGTTGCGATGCCCGGGTCGCGATGGAACACGGATGATATAGAGATGGAAGGAAGATCGCGTGCGCCTGTCTTGATAGGGCAGTATCAACGGCAGTTCTGCGAGCGCCTCATCATAGGCCTTTGCCAGCGCCTGGCGCCGTGCGACGAATTCCGCCAGCCGCGTCGTCTGAGAAAGCCCCAATGCGGCCTGCAGTTCTGTCATTCGGTAATTATAGCCCAGATCGATCTGCTGATAATACCACGGGCCATGGCTTTCCCCGATCATCAGACCCGGGTCACGGGTAACCCCGTGGCTCCGCAAATATTCCATTTTTCTGGCAAGTTCGGCAGATTGCGTGACCGCCATCCCACCTTCCGCCGTGGTGATAATCTTGACCGGGTGAAAGCTGAAAATCACTATGTCACTATACGCAGCCGACCCAACACACCTGTTTTCGAAAGTGGCGCCTATCGCGTGTGACGCATCTTCTATGATCCGAAAACCAAACTCTCGCGACAGTTCACCGATGGCTGACATATCGCAGGATTGGCCGGCCAGATGAACGGGAATGACGATCTTGGGCAGGCAATCGGCACTCCGGGCCAGTTCCAGTTTGGTGCGCAACGCCTTTGGGCACATATTGTAGGTCTGCGGATCAATATCGACAAAATCGACAATCGCGCCGCAATAAAGTCCGCAATTGGCCGAAGCCACGAAGGTAACCGGGCTTGTCCAAAGCCTGTCACCCGGACCAAGCCCAAGCGCCATACAAGCAACATGCAACGCCGAAGTCGCGCTGTTCATGGCAACCCCGTGTTTGGCACCAACCATTTCGGCGACCGCCTTTTCGAAAAGCGGAACCTTGGGTCCTTGCGTCAGAAAGTCAGAGGTCAGAACTTCGACGACAGCATCTATGTCGTGCTGATCAATTGACTGGCGCCCATAGGGGATCATCTAGAACTTCTCGATTGTGGATGCGTTCGTTTTGATCCAGTCCCGCAGCGTTGCCACATCCATCCAATCAGAATTCGTGTCGCTGGCGTAGACGAAGTCATGCGCAACTGGAATGCCGTCCTTGATCCTCGCACCGGATCTGGACCAGTTGTTGATCGCTGGGAGTATCTTGAAATGCCCGGGATACTCGAAGGTATGGGGTGCATCTTCCGTGCTGATCATCTGCTCATGCATTTTCTCTCCTGGACGGATCCCAACGATCTTATGCTTCGCGTCAGGGGCGACAGCGCGGGCAATATCCGTGATGCTGATCGAAGGGATTTTTTTGACATAGATTTCACCGCCGACCATATCGTCAAAAGCGTGCCAGACAATCTCGACGCCCTGCTGCAGCGAAATCATGAAGCGTGTCATGTTAGGGTCGGTGATCGGCAGTTCACCTTTATCCTTGATCGAAAGGAAGAACGGAATAACCGAACCGCGGGACCCCATCACATTGCCGTAGCGAACAACCGAAAAAGTAGTGCCATGTTCACCGGCATAGGCGTTGCCGGAAACAAAAAGCTTGTCCGAGCACAGCTTCGAAGCACCATAAAGATTGATGGGATTGCTTGCCTTATCCGTAGAAAGCGCCACGACCTTCTTGATGTTCCGGTCGATACAGGCGTCGATCAGATTCATCGCCCCGACAACATTTGTCTTGATGCATTCGAAGGGGTTGTATTCGGCTGTGGGAACGATCTTCGTCGCCGCCGCATGAACAACGTAATCGACACCGTCCAAGGCGCGGTAAAGCCGGTCCTTGTCGCGGACATCCCCGATAAAGAAGCGTATCCTTGGATCGTTGGCGTAGGCTTTGGCCATATCCCATTGCTTCATTTCGTCGCGCGAAAATATGATGATTTTCTTTGGGTCGTAGCGTTCGAGTGTTCGGGGCACAAAAGCCTTGCCAAATGAACCGGTTCCGCCCGTCAACAGGATCGTTTTGCCCTTCAACATTCTCGAAAATACCTTGCGTTATTGATTTTCCCGCCTCGGACTCGAAATCGCTGCCACCCGACGCCCTGCTATATGCCATTAAAACTGTGGTCGTATCAATCGCCGCAATGGCACACGCAAGAATTCGCCTTCGCCAGCGATTCTGCAGGGCGACGGTGAACGTTTGGTCCGGCAGGTTGCCCGGTTCATGGCAGGCCACAGCGTGCCCAGAGGCGCTGTTTAGGTCCTCTGGGCCAGCCGGTCAATTCGATCAGCTTCTGCCTAGCAATCGCCGCCGCCTCAGTTCAGGCGAATGGCTGACGGCCAATCAGTCTTTCAGCTTTGCATAGCGAAGATAGGGTAAAACCTTGTTAAGCTTGCCGAATTTCGCCTCGGCAGCCGCATCGTCAAGCGCAAGCGGAACAATCACGTCCTGACCGACCTGCCAATCGGCCGGGGTTGCAACACCCTTGCGATCTGCGGTCTGCAAACCGTCCAGCGCGCGCAACACCTCGGCAAAGTTGCGGCCCACATTCATCGGGTAGGTCATCGACAGCTTCAACTTCTTGTCGGGTCCGATGATGAATACGGCCCGCACCGTCTGACTATCGGCAGGCGTCGGGTTTTCGGGCAGATAGGCCTCATGCGGCAACATGTCGAAGGCTTTGGAGACGTTCAGCCCGATATCGGCAATGATCGGGAAAAAGGCATTTTTGCCGCTGGCCGTTTCAATATCGCGTTTCCATTTCTTGTGCTGCTCGGCCCCGTCAACGGAAATGCCGATGACCTTTGTGCCGCGCTTTTCCCATTCGTCCTTCAGCTTGGCCACAGCGCCGAATTCAGTGGTGCAAACGGGGGTAAAGTCCTTGGGGTGCGAAAAAAGGATCGCCCAGCTGTCACCGATCCAGTCATGAAAATGGATCACGCCCTGATCCGTCTCGGCGGTGAAATCAGGAACCGTGTCGTTGATGCGCAGGCCCATGGCTTGTCTCCTTGTTTTGCGAAACCGGTCTCGGTACCTAGATATACTCTGAAAGGCTAAAAATCATCCCCTTGCGCGTTTCGTCGCACCCCGAAATTTTTTTGATCAAATTATTCCGGGCGATCTTGCGCGCGCCTGCCCTTAGTGCCAATTTCCGCGCTGAAAGTGAGGATTCCCATGATCGAGAAACGCGATTTCTATATCAATGGCCGCTGGGTCGCCCCGGCAACGCCCCGTGACTGTGCCGTGGTCGACCCCTCGACCGAGGATGCCTGCGCCGTGATCTCGCTCGGATCCGAGGCGGATACCAATGCCGCGGTCGCCGCCGCAAAAGCAGCCTTTCCCGGCTGGGCCGCAACGCCCCCCGCCGAGCGCCGCGCCGTGGTGGTGCGGATACTGGAACAATATGAAGCCCGCAAAGAAGAGCTGGCCGCGGCCATTTCGGTCGAGATGGGCGCGCCCATCGACATGGCGCGTGACAGCCAGGCCCCCTGCCTGCCCTGGCATCTGAAAAATTTCCTGACAGCATTTGACGAAATCGAATGGCTGCGTCCGCTTGGCCCTCATGCACCAAATGACCGGATCGCGCTCGAACCCATTGGTGTCGTCGGTCTGATCACGCCCTGGAACTGGCCGATGAACCAGATCGCGCTCAAGGCGATTCCGGCGATCTTGGCGGGCTGTACCTGCGTGCTCAAACCGTCCGAGGAAAGCCCGCTGAACGCGATGATCTTCGCCGAATTCTGCCATGATGCAGGCGTGCCACCGGGGGTTTTCAACCTCGTGAACGGCGATGGCCCCGGGGTGGGGGCAACCCTTTCGGCGCATCCGGATGTCGAAATGATCTCATTCACCGGCTCGACCCGCGCCGGTCGGGCGATTTCCAAGGCGGCGGCTGAAACGCTGAAACGGGTCGCCCTCGAACTGGGCGGCAAGGGTGCCAATGTGATCTTTGCCGATGCCGATGAAAAAGCGGTCAAACGCGGCGTTCTGCACATGATGAACAATTCCGGCCAAAGCTGTAACGCGCCTTCGCGGATGCTGGTCGAACGCTCGGCCTATGATCAGGCGGTTGACACGGCAGCCGAAGTTGCCAGATCGATCAAGGTCGGCCCGGCTTCGGAACCTGGCCGACATATCGGCCCGGTGGTGAACAAACGGCAATGGGACCAAATTCAGGGCTTCATCCAGAAGGGTATCGATGAAGGCGCGCGTCTGGTGGCCGGTGGGCTCGGTCTGCCGGAAGGGATGAACAAGGGCTACTATGTCCGCCCCACGGTCTTTGCCGATGTCAAACCCGGCATGACCATCGAGCGCGAGGAAATCTTTGGCCCTGTCCTGTCGATCATGGCCTTTGAGGATGAGGCCGACGCGGTCAGGATCGCCAATGACACGCCCTACGGGCTGACGAACTACGTCCAGACCCAGGATGGCGCCAAACGCAACCGCATGGCGCTGGCCTTGAAATCCGGCATGGTCGAGATGAACGGCCAGTCGCGCGGCGCAGGCTCCCCCTTTGGTGGTGTGAAATCATCGGGACGCGCCCGCGAGGGTGGCCATTGGGGGCTGGAAGAGTTTCTGGAGGTAAAGGCCATTTCCGGCTGGGCTGCCGCGTAATGCGCATTGCGGTCCTGTCGGACATTCACGGCAATGCCGATGCACTGGCCGCGGTTCTGGAAGATGTGAAGGACCGCGCGCCGGATGCCATTGTCAATCTCGGCGATTGTTTTTCCGGCCCGCTTGATGTCGCGCGCACCCATGATCTTTTGTCGGATGCGGGCATTACGACCACTGTCAGGGGCAATCACGACCGCGTCCTGATCGATGGCGTGGGAATGGACGGCTGGGACCGGATGGCCTATCCGAAAATCACGGATGCGATGCGCGACTGGCTTTCTACCCTGCCCGTCACCGCCGTGCTGGACGAGGTATTCCTGTGCCACGCGACCCCGGCCAGCGATACGGCCTATTGGATTGACGCCTATACCGATGACGGCAATGCCCGGCGCGCACCTCTCGACCAGATCACGGCACTGGCCGAAGGCATCACCCAGCGCGTCATGCTTTGCGGCCATACCCATGTCG
>JAOUMG010000105.1 GCA_029881635.1 Paracoccaceae bacterium
TATAGGGGGATGCGGCGCGGTCCAGAACTGCGGCACGTACCGGATTGCCGGTGTGGATCACCTCCACCCCGCCCGGCACTTCGGTAGGCCAGGTGCCGCAGGCTACGGCATGGATACGGGCGCGGGTGGCAAAGAACTGGTTCACACGGCCCAAAACGCCGTTTTGTTCGTGCACCATCCGGGGCAGCTTAAGCATTTTGGCCGCCCCGAGCGCTGGGATGGACGGATACCCCCCGAAGCCGATCACAAGCGCCGGGCGATCTTTCAGCATCCCGCGCAGCGCCCGAATGACGCCCGATGCGATGCGGAAGGGAACGGCAGCCTTGGCCATCAACCCACCGCGTGCGAATGTTGCCGATGGGACAACTTCGACTGTCACGCCCTGCGGAAAGCCGCTGGTGTAGCGGGCGCCCCGTGCATCGGTCGACAGTTTCACGCGCCAGCCTTTGGCCACCATCGCCTCGGCCAATGCCTGGGCAGGAAACATATGCCCGCCCGTGCCACCCGCCGCGATCAGAAGAAGCGGGGCCTGCGCCATTACCGCCCCCGCTTGGTCAGATAATCGCCAATCTTGCCTTGCGGGCGCGCCCGTGTGAACGCCAGAAGCATCCCGAGAGCGATGCCGCTGGCAATGACCGATGACCCGCCATAGCTGACAAAAGGCAGCGTCATGCCCTTGGCCGGCAGCAACCGTACAGCGACCGCCATGTTGATCAGCGCCTGAACCCCAAAAGCGCAGGCAAGCCCGGTGCCTGCCAGACGGGTGAATGGATCGCGCTCTTTCATCAGGCGGAACAGCGACCGGGCGGTGATCGCCGCGTAAAGCGCAATGATGACAAGGACAAGGATCAGCCCGTATTCCTCGGCGGCAACGGCGATGATAAAGTCGGTATGCGCATCGGGAAGCGACCATTTGACGGTGCCTTCACCAACGCCCACACCGAAAAACCCGCCCTCCTGAATGGCATTGGTCGCATAGCCGATCTGGGTGCGCGGATCGACATCCGCCGACAGGAAGCCATCAATACGGCGGGCAAAATGCTCTGACAGATCATAGGCTGTGACACCGGCAAAAACCACCAGCCCACCTATCGCCGTCAAAAGCACGATGGGCGCGCCCGCCACGAAATACATCACGCCCCAGGCGAAAAACACCAGGCAGGCCTGACCAAAATCGGGCTGGAAAGCGAGAAATGCCACGATGATGAGGGTGATAACGAAAGAGTATAGCCGACCTGGTGGGCCATTGATTTCCTGTGCGGCAGCCATAAGCCAGGCCGACATGATCACAAAGCCGGGCTTGAGAAACTCCGAGGGTTGAAAGCTCGCGAAGCCGAGCGAATACCAGCGCACCGCGCCCTTGCCGAAATCGGTTCCGAATACAGGAAGAAAGATCAAGGCCACAAAGGCGGCGAGAAAGCCCAGAACCCCCAGGCGCCGCACCAGGTCGGGCGACATCATCGATGTAAGCATCATGGCCAGCAGGGCCATGACGCCGAAAAACGCCTGTCGGGTCACGTAGTAAAAGGGTGGCAAACCGTTTTTCTCGGCCAGCGGAACCGAGGCCGCCAGCCCCAGCAACAACCCGATGCCAAACAGGACAAGAACCCCGCTCAGTGACCATTTATCGATCGTGCGCCACCAGCGCGGAAGTACAGGCTCGCCCGCCCGAAGGGGCACGGTGCCATAGACCATCTCTGTCATCGATTACTGCTTTCACTGCCTCAATGCGCCCGTTTGCCGGGTCTCGTCAGGGAGTGTAGCGAAGAACGCCCGCCGATTCCAGTAAAAGAAGCCCGTTTTCAGCCCTTCGGCGAATGATTTCCCACCAAATCCTGTCGACAGCGGCCGGTATCCCCGATACCGATTTGGCGTCGGCCTTGGTAACGCCCCTGTGCCTGAAACTTTAGCTTGGCAGGCACTATGCGGTTCACACCACGCGAAATTGCAATGGCACTGGCGGTACCGCTGATCTGGGGCATGGGGTTCGTCTTTGCGAAGGCCGCCATCGGACATTTTCCGCCGATCCTGCTGATGGCGCTCCGATTCACCCTGACGGCATTGGCAACGGTCTGGTTTGCACCGATCCCAAGGGCGCAACTTTGGCCATTGTTCTGGATCGCCATCATCGCTGCCGCGATCCAGTACAGCCTGACATTCAGCGGGCTAAAACATCTTGATGCGGGCATGGCCGCCCTGATCGTTCAGCTTGAGGTGCCGTTTCTGGTACTGCTCGGCGCGCTGATCCTCAAGGAAAGGCCCTCGGCCCGCAAATGGCTTGGCATCGCCGTCGCATTTGTCGGCGTAGGCCTGATCGCAGGTCAGGTCGAGTTCAAGGGCGAATGGATTGCCGTATTCATGGTGGTCGGTGGTGCCTTTACCTGGGCCTTGGGGCAGGTTTTCATCAGGCGTCTCAAGGATATCAGCGGTGCCTCGGTCACAGCCTGGATCGCGGTGTTTGCATCGGGGCAGCTTTTCGTCATGTCAGCGTTGTTTGAGACCGGTCAACGGCAGGCAGTGCTTGACGCGGGCTGGGTCGTTTGGGGGGCCGTCGCCTATCTGGGTCTGGTGATGACGGCCTTGGGATATTTCCTGTGGAATACCTTGATCCGCGCCCATGACGTGGGCCGTGTTGCCCCGTTTCTGTTGCTTCTGCCGGTCTGTTCGGTCGCCGGAGGCGCTTTTTTTCTGGGCGAGGAACTGACTCTGGGGCGGCTAATGGGCGGCCTTGTGGTGATATCCGGGGTTGCCCTGATCACTTTTGAAAAGCGCCGCGCTGAACAGATTTTATAAGGATGGGCAAAACCCGCCAAACCTGCCCTGCATTGCCTTCAGAAGATACAAAGAACCCGTTGGCAACCAGAGCCGGTCTCCCCAACCCGGCCAACCTTGTCAGGCTTTTTGTTTCAGTGCTTCCTGAACCCGCCGGGTAAAATCTTCGCCACGTTTTTCAAAGTTCGGATACTGGTCGAAACTGGCCGCAGCCGGGGCGAGTAACACCGTGTCACCCGAAACCGCTTCGGCAGCGGCGCGGGCAACGGCATTTTCCATGGTTTCACAGATCTCATGTGGGGTTTCGCCCAGTTCCAGCGCGAAATCACGGGCGGAATGGCCGATAAGATATGCCTTCTTGACCGCTATCAGATAGGGCTTCAGCGCAGCGATACCGCCGTCTTTGCCCAGCCCCCCGGCAATCCAGCGGATGTGATCAAAGGCCTGCAGCGCTTTGGCCGCACTGTCGGCATTCGTCGCCTTGCTGTCATTGACGAACCTGACGCCACCGCGCTCACCGACAATCTGCGACCGGTGTGGCAGACCTTCGAAGCTCTGAAAGCCCTGTTCGATCAGCTTCGGCGCCAGCCCCAGGCTGCGTAGCGAAGCATAGGCAGCGCAGGCATTTTGGTGATTATGGGCGCCGGGCAATCCCTTGATGGCGCGCAGGTCGATGGAGGCCACCTGCCGCCCTTTCCGCCATTCCGCCAAAAACCCCTTCCGGACAAAAACCGACCAGCTCGCCCCGTCGAGCTTCTGCCCCGATGATATGGTGATCACCCGGTCATCGCCGTTCCCTTGCGAAAGCTGATTGGCCAGAAAGCGCCCTTCGAGTTCATCGACGCCGATTACCGCCCGGTCTGGCCCGCCTTCGGCAAAAAGCCGACGTTTGGCCGCAAAATATCCGCCCAAGCCACCGTGTCGGTCAAGATGATCCGGCGAAAGGTTGGTAAAGACCGCGATATCCGGTGTCAGGGCGCGGGCGAGTTCGGTTTGATATGAACTGAGTTCGAGAACGATAACACCGCCATCCTCCGCCGGGTCGAGATCAAGCACACCCCGGCCGATGTTGCCGCCCATCTGCGAAGGTTTACCAGCCACTTTCAGGATATGGTGGATCAGGGCGGTCGTAGTTGATTTGCCGTTCGACCCGGTCACCGCGATAACCTTCGGCGTAACCTCCATGCTGTCCCATTCCGGCGTTGCGAGCGACCGGAAGAACAGCCCGATATCGTTGTCGACGGGCACACCGGCGGCCATGGCGCGGGAAATGAGCTTGTGCGGCGCGGGATAGAGGTGAGGAATGCCGGGCGAGACGACAAGGGTGGCAACCCCGTCCCAAGCATCCGCTTTAGTCAGATCAGTCAGTGTGAATCCCGCCGCTTCGGCATTTGCACGGGCTTCCGGGCTGTCATCCCATAACAACGGTATGGCGCCCCCCGCTATCAGGGCGCGGGCAGTGGCGGTACCGGACCGGCCGAGACCAAGCACGGCAATTTTCTGGCCTTCCACACCTCGAACCGGAATCATCAACTGCCCCTTTCGTCAGATTTCAATGCAGAATGAAGGGGACCGTGGGGGGCTGCAAGCATATGATGTGAAAAGAGGGCGGGCATTCACAGTGGAAACTTTCATATTATATTGATTTCATTAAATATATTAGCCATCACCAGTCTTTTTGATGGTTTCAGGGTGCCCGTGCCGACAAAGCAGCGCAAGCGCCGCCGTGACGGGCATCCCTTTGCGCCCCAAAAGGACGGTCATACAACGCTATGTTGGTCCCTGCACGGCCAATACCTCATTGCCGCAATTGTCACCTTCGGCCAACGGGCCTTTACGAAGTCATTGGATCAATGCTCCGCCTCGCACACCCCTTTGGGCGTCAGCGCGTAAATTCCCCGCTCCACACGTTCGAACCAGCCGTAATGGTCGGCGCGCAGGATCGCGGCGCTGCGCGCGATGTCGGTGGCTTTGGCGACGTGGGATGCCTTGGTCGGTCCGTTCGCCGCCAGATGGGCGGCAATGCGGCAGGCGTCCTGACGATAGGCTGTCATCCGTTTGATGCCGGTGGTGCCGCCGGTGTTGGGGTCGCCGACGCGGCGGTCGAATTCGCGGATCAGGCGGGTGGCTTTGCGGGTATTTTTGCGTGGCGTGTAGGGGGCAGGGTCAAGATGCGCCTCGACCTTGGGACTGGCGCCGGTTTTGACCGCCAGCAGGCCAAGCCCGAGCCTGCGGCACAGTCGGATGATGTCCTTGTAACGCAGTTTCCAGCCTTTCTGGCCGGAAACCGGCACCGCCAGATAGACGTGATCAAAAAGCGTTTGTCGCGCCACGCCCTGCATCACCAGTGCCAACGAAAATGTCAGCTTCATTTCGATGATCAAAGGTGGGTCATCGCCACGGCAGGCGAGGATATCACAATCACCGATTTCGGCCTTCACCTCATATCCTTGTGCCTCAAGGTGGGCTTTGACGGGGGCGTAGAGGTCGGATTCTTTCATTCAGGGATCACAGGCATTGTTGTGAAATCCGGTCGGCCACCAATTCCTGAAGCCGCCAGAGATAGCGGTCATGAATGCCGCGCATCTCAAGCTGGCACACGGTATTATGCAGATATTCGGCCATGGACCCTCGTTCACCCGCTGCGGTGGCCAGAGCCTCCACCACAGTTTCAGTTGTCAGGCCGGGCAGATAGGCCTCGCTTTTTCGGCTGATGGGAAAGGCGATGGCGCGGACTGGGCCCTGACCGGTTCGCGCCGTAACCCAGCGAACCGGCGGTCTGCCCGGGCGCTTGATCGGCAGTTCCCGGCGCAACAACTTGGTCAGATTTTCGCGGGCGGTTTTGGGCGGCAGGCGCAAGACAACCCCCCGACAGGATCCGCCGCGATCCATCGCCAGCATGATGCCGGGGCGTTCCGGAGTACCCCGGTAAAGCCGCACCCAACCAAGACAGAATGACCGGTGCCAGCCCGAAACCGTCGCCAGCCGTTCTTCGACATGGTCGAATTCAGGGTTCCAGATCAGCGAACCATAGGCAAATATCCACACATCGCCGCTTGCAGGGGCGTCAGCCATCAGGGTATGGCGGATCGCCTCTATGTCTTCGTCAGAATGAAGATCGCTGCGCCCTGCCAACCTGCCGGTTTCGCCACTGAAGGGGGGCACGCGCGCCACCAGTTCCGGGGTCAGTCGCATCTGGCGGGGCGGTGGCATGGGTGGCCTTCCCTTTCTCGGCTGCGGGGTCAGGGCCCTTTACCGCAGCTTTAGCGTCGCCAGGCCGATCAGCGCCAGTATCAGTGAGATAATCCAGAAGCGGATCACGATCTGCGGTTCGGCCCAGCCCTTCTTCTCAAAATGATGGTGGATCGGCGCCATCAGGAAAACCCGCCGACCGGTGCGCTTGAAGTAAAGCACCTGAATGATGACCGAAAGCGCCTCGACCACGAAAAGCCCGCCGACGATGGCAAGGACGATTTCGTGCTTGGTCACGACGGCGATGGCCCCGAGCGCGCCACCAAGTGCGAGTGATCCGGTATCCCCCATGAACACGGCAGCGGGGGGCGCGTTGTACCACAAGAATCCAAGGCCGCCGCCGATGAGGGCGGAGCAGAAGATCAATATCTCGCCGGTACCGGGGACGTAGTGAAGCCCCAGATATTCGGAAAAGTTTGAGTTACCGACGAAATAGGCAATGATCCCCAGCGTTCCCGCCGCAATCATCACCGGCATCACTGCCAGACCGTCGAGCCCGTCGGTCAGGTTGACGGCATTGGCCGCCCCGACGATGACGATCATGGCGAAGGGCACAAAGATCAGACCAAGATTGATCAGGACGTTCTTGAAGACCGGCAGTGCCAGCTGACTGCTAAGTGCTTCGGGATGGAAATACGCAGCACCGATTGCTGCCAGTGCGGCAATCACCAGCCCCAGCATAAAGCGCATCCGCGAAGATACACCTTTGGTATTCTGTTTGGTCACCTTGGCATAGTCATCGGCGAACCCGATC
>JAOUMG010000107.1 GCA_029881635.1 Paracoccaceae bacterium
CGCGCCAACAGTAATCCGCGTCAAAGGTATCGCCGACCTGAAACGGGAAATCTTCGGCCCTGTGTTGCATATCGCCACCTTTGCCTCCGAAGATCTTCAAAAGATAATCAATGATATTAACGCAACGGGTTACGGCCTGACCTTCGGGCTTCACACCAGGATTGACAGCCGTGTTCAGGAAGTGACCGAGGCGCTTCACTGCGGCAATATCTATGTCAACCGGAACCAGATCGGTGCCGTCGTCGGCTCCCAGCCGTTTGGTGGTGAAGGGCTTTCGGGTACCGGCCCCAAAGCGGGCGGACCGGAATATCTGGCCCGCTTCAAAGCCGCAAAACCCGTACCTGAAGCAGACATGGCCGATGGAAAAGCCGATGTTGGCCATATTCAAACTGCACTCAACAAGCCCACTACACCCGGCGCACTTCACCAGATAGACCTTCCCGGTCCCACCGGCGAATCCAACCGGCTGACACTGATAGCCCGCGCGCCTTTCCTATGCCTCGGGCCGGGGGCGGAGACCGCCGCGGAACAGGCAAAGACTGTCAACCGGCTGGGCGGTATCGCCATTACCGTCGACGGTCGCCTGCCCGCCGCCGCGCTGACCACGCTCACCGGTTTTGCCGGGGTGCTTTTTTGGGGGCCAGAGGCGACCGCGCGCGACTACACCATGGCACTCTCCGAACGTTCCGGGCCAATCCTGCCATTGATCACGACGCTGCCCGACCTTGGGCATGTGGCCCTTGAACGGCATGTCTGCGTCGATACCACCGCTTCGGGTGGCAATGCCCAGCTTTTGGCCGAGGCTGGTTCCACTTGACGTTACAGCGCGGATCGGAAAGCGTGGCACCATGTTTCCGATCCGCGATCATAACCCGTCCGAACGCACACCCTTCGTCACCTATGCGTTGATTGCACTGAACATTTTGGTGTTCCTCCTGCAACCTTCGGTCAATGGCGACCAGATGGCGCTGGCAGGATTCTGGCGCGATTGGGCGATGATCCCTGCAGCAGTGACCCAAGGCGGCGAATATCAGGGCATTCTGACCTCCATGTTCCTCCATGCCGGGTTGATGCACCTTGGCGGCAACATGCTTTTCTTGTGGATATTCGGCGATAATCTGGAAGATCAGATGGGCCATTTCGGCTTTGCCGCATTCTACCTTGCGACCGGCATTGCCGCCGCTTTGGCCCATATCGCCGCCGATCCCGGATCGGTTATCCCGACGGTCGGCGCCTCTGGCGCCATTGCCGGTATCATGGGGGGGTATCTGCTGCTTTTTCCCAAGGCCAAGGTCGATGTTCTTTTGATCTTCATTGTCTTCTTCAGAGTATTCAGCATTCCTGCTTGGCTCGTCTTGGGAATATGGTTCGGCCTTCAGGTCATCGGCGGTTTCGGGGCACCCGCGGCCGAAGGCGGCGTGGCTTATTGGGCGCATGCTGGCGGGTTCTTGGCCGGGGTGATCTTGACCCTGCCGCTGTGGTTGCGCCGTGGTGCGGCGGGTTTCTGGCGACGCACCCATGGGCATCCGCCGCATCCGGATGCCGAATACACGGCCACCAACATTCCTCTGGTCCGAAGGAAACGCTGACATGCGACCCGAGGTCAACTCCCCCCACCGGCTAACATGCCATTGTGGTGCCGTGGAACTGTCGGTGACACTGACAGACGGTCTGAACACCGCCCGGCGCTGCGACTGTTCATTTTGCGCGCGCCGCGGCGCGGCCGCAGCCACGGTGCCACTAGACGGGCTTAACATCGTCAGAGGTGCAGAAAACCTGACGCTTTATCAATGGAATACCGGAACGGCCAAGCATTATTTCTGCAAAACCTGCGGGATCTACACACACCACCAGAGGCGATCAAACCCGAATGAATACGGCGTCAATGTCGCCTGCCTCGAAGGGGTCAACCCACGCGATCTGGGCGAGATCGACTGGTCTGACGGCATCAATCACCCCTCTGACAGGGTCACCTGAACCTGTCAGGCTCGTAACGCCACCGCCACGCCCTGCCCTACGCCAACACACATGGTGGCCAGCGCGGCGCCCCGCCCGCGCAACGACAAATCCAGTGCTGCAGACCCGATAATCCGCGCGCCGGACATCCCCAAGGGATGACCAAGAGCAATTGCACCGCCATTCGGGTTGACGCGCGCGTCGTCATCTGCAACCCCAAGTTCGCGCAACACCGCCAGCGCCTGCGCCGCGAACGCTTCATTGAGCTCGATAACGTCGAACCCGGCGACATCCAGACCGAGTGCCGCACAAAGTTTCCGCGCCGCAGGCACCGGCCCGATGCCCATGACCCGCGGTGCGACCCCTGCACTGGCAGCGCCCAGCACTTCGGCCAGCACCTTCAACCTGTAGCGCTTGACCGCGGCCTCCGACGCAATCAGGAGCGCTGCCGCCCCGTCATTGACACCCGACGCATTGCCCGCCGTCACCGTCCCGCCTGCCTTAAACGGCGTGGGCAAGGCAGAAAGGGCGGCGAGGCTGGTTTCACGCGGGTGTTCGTCCCGCTCGACAAAGGCCGTACCGGCTTTGCCGGTTTTGACCGTTACCGCGCAAATCTCGCGCGCCAACCTGCCCGAGGTCTGCGCCGCCTGCGTTTTTTGCTGGCTGGCCAGTGCAAATGCATCCTGATCGGCGCGTGACACGGAATATTCGGCGGCAACGTTCTCTGCCGTTTCGGGCATCGTATCGACACCGTGGGCGGCCTCCATCGCCGGATTGACAAACCGCCAGCCGATTGTCGTGTCGTATATCTCGGCCTGTCTTGAATAGGCCGTGCCGGGTTTTGGCTGCACGAAGGGCGCGCGCGACATGCTTTCGACACCACCGGCAATCACCAGATCGGCCTCGCCCGCCCGGATCGCCCGCGACGCCGCCACAACCGCGTCCATCCCCGAGGCACACAGCCGGTTCACCGTCACCCCTGGCACCGTTTCGGGCAATCCTGCCAAAAGCGCCGCCATCCGCGCCACATTGCGGTTATCCTCACCTGCCTGATTGGCACAACCCAGGATCACCTCATCGCAGGCTTCCCAGTCGACATGCCCCTGCCGCGCCATCAGCGCCCGTATCGGTATTGCCGCCATATCATCTGTTCTGACGCCTGCCAATGCCCCGCCATATCGACCGATGGGCGTGCGGACATAGTCGCAGATGAAGGCACGGGCCATGGTCTATCCTTTGCTCAGAACGGCAGTTGCCTCGATTTCGATCAGCGCGCGGTCCTCGATCAGCCCTGCCACCACCACGACCGACATCGTTGGAAAATGCCGCCCAAGCACGCGCCGGTAAGCTTCGCCGACCTCACGCTGGCGGGCGAGGTATTCGCGCTTGTCTGTAACGAACCAGGTAAGGCGCGTCAGGTCTTCGACCCGGCCCCCCGCGGCCGCAACCACCGCCACGATGTTGCGCAGGGCCTGTTCCATCTGATCGACGAAATCATCCGTCTCAAACACCTGCGCCGCCGTCCAGCCGATTTGCCCGCCCACATAAAGCGTGCCGTCGTCGGTCAGCATTCCGTTGGCATAACCCTTTGCCGGGGCCCAGCCCTCGGGATTAATCATTTGGTGGGTCATTGCAGGTCTCCCAGATAAGGTGTCACTTTCGCGCGCATGTCATCCTGCCAAGGGCGGGGACGGCCATCCGGCCCGGTGTGCACAAGGGTGGCGCGGCAATTGAACCTGTCCTCGCCGTCCGTGACCCCGGTGATGCGAAAATCCAGACTGCTGCGCCCCAACCGTTCAACAACCAACCCCAACACCAGCTGGTCGCCATGTCGGCTTGGCGCGGTAAAAGTCGTGTCGATCCGCACTGTTGGAACGCCACCGGTTTTCATCAATTCATGAAATGGCAGTTCCAGTGCTTCGCCAAAAAAAGCCTCGACACAGTCATTGATCATCTCGAAATAGCGCGGATAAAAGACGATCCCTGCAGGGTCGCAATGCTTGAACAATACCTTTTGCGGATAGGTGAATGCCATCCTTCAGACCCCCAGATACTGATCGGTGATGTCGGAGGTCAGCCCTCCCAGAGGGCCGGACCAGACCGTCGATCCCCGCTCGATGATTGCGGCACTGTCAGCCACTGCCGACAGCTCCTTCAGCGATTTATCGATCACGAGAATGGCCAGCCCTGTCTCACGCTTCAGCGTCGCCACCGCTGCCCAGATTTCCTGCCGCACGATCGGGGCCAACCCTTCGGTCGCCTCATCAAGGATCAATAGCTTCGGATTGGTCATCAGCGCGCGGCCAATTGCCAGCATCTGCTGTTCGCCGCCTGACAAGGACGCCGCCCATTGATCGCGCCGTTCCTCCAGCCGGGGGAATAGCCCCGCAATCCGCGACCTGTCCCAATGCCCTGGCCGAGCCGCAGCAATCAGGTTTTCTGCGACCGTCAGATTGGGAAAACACCGCCGCCCTTCAAAAACCGGCCCGATCCCCATCTGCGCCGCCTTATGGGCGGATACGCGGGCCAGATCGCAACCGTCAAAGACGACTTTTCCCGACCGCACCGGCAGCAAACGACAGATCACCTTGACCGTAGTCGATTTGCCCATGCCGTTGCGGCCCATCAGTGCCAGTACCTCGCCCTCGGCCAGATGCAGCGACACATCAAAAAGCGCCTGCGAAGCCCCGTAAAACGCCGTGACGCTGGTCAGTGACAGCAAACTCATGCCTCTTCCCCAAGATAGGCGCGGCGCACTTCCGGGTTCTTGCGGATGACATCCACGGTCCCCGTGGCAATCACCTCACCGTAGACCAGCACAGAAATCCGGTCGGCCAGCGCGAAAACCGCATCCATATCATGTTCCACCAGCAATATCGGTGCCTCGGCACGCAACCCGTCAAGGAACCCGGTCAGCGCCTTTGACCCCGCAGCCCCCAACCCCGCCATCGGTTCATCCATGACAAAGGCCTTTGGCGACAGTGTCAGCGCGACGGCCACCTCCAACTGGCGGCGCTGCCCGTGTGACAGATCCGAGGTGCGCTGCATCCTTTTTTCAGCCAGCCCCACCCGAACCAGCGCCGCCTCGGCCCTGTCGCGCAATGCACCGCCCGCCAGCGCCCGCCCGACAATACGGTAAGGGTTTCCTGCGGCCCCCAGCGCACCCAGAACCGCATTTTGCAAAACCGTATCTTCCATCGCCAGGGTCGAGATCTGAAAGGTCCGCCCCAGCCCCCGCCTTGCACGTTGATAGGCGGCCAGCCCAGTCACATCCTCGCCCCGAAACAGCACCCGACCGGTATCCGGCCGCAGCCCCCCCGCAATCTGTTTGATCAGCGTCGATTTACCCGCGCCGTTCGGCCCGATCAGCGCATGAATTTCACCTGGGCGCAGGTCGATCGAGATATCCTTGCTCGCCGTCAACGCGCCAAAGCTTTTGGAGATACCCTTGGTGGCCAGAACGGGTTCAGTCATGTGCTGCCTCCCGCCCGGCGATCAGCCCGATGATCCCGCCGCGTGCGAAGAGCACGATGATCAACAGCAGCAATCCTAGATATACATGCCAAAATTCAGACAACCCGCCCAGTACATGTTCCAGCAAGATGAAAAGAACCGCCCCGACCACCGGCCCGAAAAGCCGCGCCACACCGCCTAGGATGACAAAGATCATGATCTCGCCGCTGGTCTGCCAGCTGAACATCGTCGGGCTGACAAACCGGTTGAGATCGGCAAATAGCGCACCCGAGAGGCCGGTGATCATACCGGAAATGACAAACGCCATGAGCCTGAGCCGAAAGGGCTGAATGCCCACCGTCTCTACCCGTTCCGCCGATTGCCGCGCGGCATTCAGCGCAAGACCAAAGGCTGACCGCGCCAGCATCGCCGAAAAACCCAGCGCCAGTATCAGAATGACCAGACAAAGCCCGTAGAACTGGATCGGCACCAGCGTGTTCAGCCCCGGAAACCCGTTGCGTACATAGATCGACAGCCCGTCTTCGCCGCCATAGGAAGGCCAACTGATGGCAAAATAGAAAAACATCTGCCCGAAGGCGAGCGTGATCATGATGAAATAGGCGCCCGAAGTTCGCAAACTCAGCGCCCCGATCACAAGTGCGGCCAACCCGGCGGCGACAATGGCCACCAGCCAGATCACGGGCATGAACTTTGTCCCCTCGATCAGGAAGGGAGACATCAGGATTGGCTCGTAACTCTGTGCGTGGCTTGCCAGAATTCCCATCGCATAGCCACCGATCCCGAAAAAGGCCGCATGACCCAGACTGATCAAACCGCCCATTCCGAGCACGATGTTCAATCCGACGCCCGCGAGCGCCAGAATAGCCGCACGTGTGGCCAGCGTGATGTAAAACGGCTCGTCCACCAAATGGGCCCAAAGCGGCACGATCACCAGCGCACCGATCATCGCGGCGTTGAACATTTGTTCCCGGTTCATGACTGCGCCCCAAACAGACCCTGCGGTCGCCAGATCAGAACCCCTGCCATCAGGACATAGATGAGCATCGAGGACAGCGCCGACCCCGCCCCAGCCGCCGCAGATGGCCCCATGAAAAGGCTGAACAACAAGGGCAAAAACAATCCACCCAGGGTGTCGGTCAGCCCGACCAGCAAGGCGCCAACCAGCGCCCCCTTAATTGATCCGATCCCGCCGATGACGATTACAACGAAGGCCAGGATCAAAACCGGTTCGCCCATGCCGACCTGCACCGACTGTATGGCGCCGACCAAAGCACCCGCCAACCCCGCAAGGCTTGCGCCTAACGCGAAGACTATCGTGTAAAGCCTTGAAATATCGACG
>JAOUMG010000106.1 GCA_029881635.1 Paracoccaceae bacterium
CAAAAAGCGGTACTTTGTGCAGCGTCATGCCCGGCGCGCGCATGTTGAGGAAGGTCGTGATCATGTTGATCGCACCAAGGATCGAGGAGGCACCCGAGAGGTGCACCGCGAAAATGGCGAGATCCATCGACCATCCGGCCTCGTTCGTCGATAGCGGCGGGTAAAGCACCCAACCCACGCCTGAACCTGCTTGGTCATTGCCGCCCGGTGCCAGAACCGATGCGACGGCCAGCGAAGTGCCCGCCACATACATCCAGTAGGACAGGTTGTTCATCCGCGGGAAAGCCATGTCCGGCGCACCGATATGCAGCGGCATGAAATAGTTGCCAAAACCGCCGAAAAGCGCCGGAATGACCACGAAGAACATCATCAGGATACCGTGGGCCGTAACCAGCACGTTCCACAGATGGCCGTTAGGCGTACAGGGTTCGCCCGATGCCAGCAAACGCGACCCTTCCATACACATGTGCTGAACGCCCGGTTCCATCAGTTCCAGCCGCATGTAGACCGTGAAAGCTACCGAGATGAAACCAACGACCGCAGCCGTGAAGATGTAAAGAATTCCGATGTCTTTGTGGTTGGTCGACATGAACCAACGGGTAAAGAAGCCCGGACGCCCATGTTCGTCGTGTCCATGTACGGCTGCGTCGGCCATGCTGATCTCCCATTCCTGTCACGATGGCGTTTGGTGTGACCAACGCCGAGTTATGTGCACGTAATAGTGGGGCTTGGCCGCTTGGGCAATCGCAGAAGCGCGATCAGCAACGGAAAAATTGTCTCACCCCGGCGCAGAAGGAACTATTGCCCCAGCGATGCGAGATAGGCCGCGATGTCTTCGCCACCCTTGGACAGTTTGAATGTCATCTTGGATTTGGCCGCGCTATCGCCGGTTTGCTCCTTCAGCCATCCGGAAGGATCAGCCAGATATGCAACAAAGGTTTCTTCATCCCAGATCGTACCGGTTTCGCCGACGGCCTTGATCGAGTCGCCGTAGTTGAAATCTGTCGAACCGACGGCGCGCCCGATCACCCCGAACAGATTGGGCCCGGTTTTGCCGCCTTTCAGAAAGATGGTGCCGTCATCTGCCTCGATCGTATGGCAGGCCTTGCATTTCTTGAAGCCAGACTCACCTTTTGCGGCATCACCCGCGGCAAATGCAGGCATTGCCAGAAATAGGGCCGAGACAAGGGCGAAGGGTTTGGCGCTGAACATCAATCTCTCCTTTGAGTTTCCGGTGCTTGTACCGAAGTTTATGGGGGTCATCGACAAAACACCAGCCTAACAAACTGCAGTTGTCATGAACAAAGAACAACTCATGCAGATGGTGCAGGGCCGAAAACGGACGCAAATGTTTTCAGCAATGCGGCGTCCAGATCAGCCATGCTCACCGGCAGACCCAGATCGACAAGGCTGGTGACGCCGTGTTCTGAAATGCCGCAAGGAACAATGCCGTCGAAATGCGACAGGTCAGGTTCAACGTTGATCGATATCCCGTGAAAACTGATCCATTTTCGCAGTTTCACTCCGATGGCCGCAATCTTTTCTTCGCGGGGCTGGCTGGTGGCAGACAAGGGCTTGTCAGGGCGCGACACCCAGACGCCGACACGGCCCTCACGGCGCTCGCCCCTAACGTTGAATTCCGCCAATGTGGCGATGATCCACGCCTCGAGCTGGTTCACAAAGGCCCGGACGTCGCGACCCCGCTTGTTCAAATCCAGCATCACATAGACGACCCGCTGACCGGGGCCATGATAGGTATACTGGCCGCCCCGGCGCGCATCGAAGACCGGAAAACGGTGCGGGTCCACGAGATCTTCGGGTTTCGCGGAGGTGCCAGAGGTATAAAGCGGCGGATGTTCCAGAAACCAAAGGGCCTCATCCGCGGTTCCGGCGGCAATCTCGGCCACACGCTTTTCCATCCCACTCAGGGCGGCTGCGTAGGGCACAGTGCCGGTGCTGACGATCAATTCTACCAAAATCGGGCAACTTTCGGGGCAGTTGATACATAAATCATTGCTTTAGTCGATCTTCGGGGGCAAAATTCAGGCAGAATTGAACTCGGCCCAGCTAAAAACACAGTCACGTTTAGCGATTTATTTTAAAGGGAGACATGTGATGATCTCGAAACGAATTGCAACCGGATGTGTCGCAGCCTCTTTGGCGATCACTCCGATCAATCCAGCCCTTGCAGGAAATGATGCTATTGTCGGCGGCATTATCGGTGGCATTGTCGGCGGTGTCATCGTCAACGAAGCCAACAAGAAAAAGCGCACAACGACAACAGTTCGCAGATCGACCAGCTCTGCCCAGCGCGAATTGAATCGCGAAACACAGGTTGCGCTTAACTATTTCGGTTTTCCGGTTGGGACGCCTGATGGATCCATCGGCCCAAGATCACGCGCCGCCATTCGGGAATATCAGGCGACGCTCGGCTATCCTGTGACAGGTCAGTTGACCGAATATGAACGTAACTTGCTGGTGGGTTCCTATCACCGCGGTGTTGCCGGCGGTTCTTACACAATGCAGCAGGCGGCGGCAAATCCGATGGGAATGCGGGGCCTGATCGTCACCTGGCGTGACGAAGCCAATGGCATCGTCCAGCCCAGCCAGAATGCCGCAATGCCGGTAATGCCTGTTCCCCAACAAACCGAACCAGTGACCGAGGCGGTAACCGTGGCCCCCGCGCCCGAACCGGCGTCGCCAGGCTTGCCCTCATTCTTTGGCACCAATAGCGTTCAGGCGTCTCTGGCGTCCCATTGCAATAAAATCGGGCTCATGACCTCGACCAATGGCGGTTATACCACTGTTGCCTCAATGACCGATCCGGTTCAGGCGATGGGCGAACAGTTCTGTCTGGTCCGCAGCTATGCCATTGCCCAAGGTGAAGATCTGGCCTCACGCCTTCCGGGTGTGACACCCCAGGACATTGCCAGCCAATGTGAAGGCTTTGGTCCTGCGATGAAGGAGCAGATCACGTCGGTGTCGCTGAAGCCTGCGGGTGAAGTCATGTCGGATGTGCGGAAATTCGCGCTGAGTTCCGGAATGGCACCGGCACAGCTTTCAGCAACGGCCAAGATCTGTCTGTCGGTCGGCTACCGCGATGACAATATGGATGTGGCTGTCGCATCAGGCCTGATTCTGGCGGCATTGGGCGAAGGCGCATATGGCGAGCTTCTCGGCCACCATCTGTCACAGGGCTTTGGCGCATCGCAAAGATCCGACCTTGCCTTTGACTGGTATGAGATGGCGTTGACGTCGGCCGAACAGACCGGTGTGGCCGTCTTTGCGCCGGGCCAGCCCGAAAGGATGCAGCTGGTGCGCAAGGCCGCCTATACCATGGCGGGACGTGCGGATCAGGCGGCGGTTCCAGAAACATTGCCGGCTGCTCTGCCCAGTTTTTCACTGCCAGCGGCACCCGAGGCCAGCGTAGAAACGGTCGCGATCACGACCGAGTCGGCGCCCGCGGATACCACCGAGCAGGCGGCAATGATCAGTTCTGACCAGGTCAGCGCACTGCCGCTGGCTGCCAGACTGCCGTTCCTGCTTTTCAGCAATTAAAGCAGTTCAATCAGTTTCGGACGGGACCGTTTTTCGGCCCCGTCTTTTTTTTGCAGTGCGGAAAAATGCGCTTCACTTCGAGAACCCTCTCGGTTAAGAAGCGCCCACCTCATCCGCGGGCAACAGCCCGGTGGAAAAGTGCGGTCGTGGCGGAATTGGTAGACGCGCAGCGTTGAGGTCGCTGTGGGCTAACCCCCGTGGAAGTTCGAGTCTTCTCGACCGCACCATTTCAATATCGGTTTTGTGATCAGTCGGGCTGCTTGAGAGTTCAGGCAGTTTACAACTGACCTACCTCCATTCTGTATCCGTTTCCGCACGGCAGGACGCTGACCGCTGCCGAGTGTAGGGGCATGGATTGGATGAAATCGGCACCAGAGCGGGATGTCACACCCCCGCGTGTCTTTCGCCTGTTTCGCGGTTCGGCCATTGAGAGACGGGCAAGCCAGCATGAAAATGCTTAAAAGAAACCGCCAAATCAATGAAAATAAAAGACAAAGGCTGGAATGGTAGGCCCGGAGGGACTCGAACCCCCAACCAAGGCGTTATGAGCGCCCTGCTCTAACCAGTTGAGCTACAGGCCCAGCCAACGACTGATTAGGGGGCTGATGAGGTGTGGTCAAGGGTGCACGTCAGGCAGGGCATTCACAGTCCCATGCCGGGAACGGAAGTTTCCCACTCTACTGTGCGATGCGGGATGATGTTGGCGCCACGATCATTTGCCTTCCCCATTCGGACCGTCACGGATGACCTGCAGGCCCGGACGACCGGACGCGGGTTGATCAATGCTGGGGCCGGGCCGTAGACAGCCCCGCCGCATTGGGTTATCGGGGGCGCGAAACCGGTAAGGGGGCTCATGATGACGGCGGGAAAGAACGGTTTGACCTATGCGGATGCGGGCGTCGATATCGATGCAGGCAATGCGCTGGTAGAGCGGATCAAACCGGCGGCCAAGCGTACAGCACGGCCTGGCACCATGTCCGGCCTTGGCGGTTTTGGCGCGCTCTTCGATCTGAAGGCGGCTGGTTTCACCGATCCGGTTCTGGTGGCTGCGACCGACGGCGTCGGCACCAAGCTTCGCATTGCCATCGATACCGGCAATGTTGACACCATCGGCATCGATCTTGTCGCGATGTGTGTCAATGACCTTGTCTGCCAGGGGGCAGAGCCTTTGTTTTTCCTGGATTATTTCGCCACCGGAAAGCTTCAGGTAGATGAAGCTGCGCGCATTATCGAAGGTATTGCCACCGGCTGCGCCCAGTCCGGTTGTGCCCTGATCGGCGGTGAGACGGCGGAAATGCCGGGGATGTATCACAAGGGCGACTTTGACCTTGCAGGATTTGCCGTCGGTGCGATGGAACGCGGCGCGGATCTGCCCGCCGATGTGGCCGAAGGTGACGTTCTGCTGGGCCTTGCCTCAAACGGTATCCATTCCAACGGCTATTCCTTCGTCCGCAAGGTTGTTGAACTGTCAGGTCTCGGTTGGGATGCAAAGGCCCCGTTCGGCAATGCGACCATGGGTGAGGAATTGTTGGCGCCGACCCGGCTTTATGTGACGCAGGCGCTGGCCGCGATCCGCGCCGGTGGGGTTCATGCACTGGCCCATATCACCGGCGGCGGGCTGACCGAAAACCTGCCTCGCGTTCTGCCCGATATGCTTGGGGCCACGATTGACCTTGGTGCGTGGCAACTGCCACCGGTGTTTCGCTGGCTGGCTGAAACCGCTGGCATGGCCGAAGCGGAGCTACTGAAAACGTTCAACTCCGGCATCGGCATGATCGTCGTAGCCGCCCCGAACAAGGCAGCAGCGATCAAGGCCTTGCTTGAGGTCGCGGGCGAGACGGTGTTTCAAATTGGCCATGTGACGAAGGGGCAGGGGGTCAGTTACCGGGGCCGGTTGCTGTGAAACGTGTCGCCATCCTGATTTCAGGGGGTGGCTCCAACATGGTGGCGCTCTGCGAAAGCATGATCGGTGATCATCCGGCGCGCCCGGTGCTGGTGGCTTCAAATGACCCCGCCGCAGCCGGGTTGCGCAAAGCCGCCGCCATGGGCATAGCCACCGCATCTGTTGACCATAGGCCTTTCAAAGGCGACCGGGCGGCATTTGAGGCAAAGCTTCTCGAACCGATAGTGGATGCGCGACCCGACATCGTTTGCCTGGCGGGTTTCATGCGGGTTCTGACCTCAGGCTTCGTATCCCGCTTTTCGGGACGAATGCTTAATATTCATCCCTCTCTCTTGCCGAAATACCCCGGTCTGAACACCCATCAGCGCGCTTTGGACGCTGGTGACGCCGAGGCGGGCTGTACGGTTCACGAAGTGACGCCAGTCCTTGACGATGGTCCGATCCTTGGTCAGGCGCGTTTGCAGATACGCCCTGAAGATACCGCTCAGACCCTGGCTGACCGGGTTCTGGCACTTGAACACCAACTCTATCCGGCAGTTTTGAAAAGGTTTTCCATGGGTGAACGTCGCCTTTTAATCCTTTGAAAACTCCGTCGAGTTTTTCACAAATTCCGTAGGAAACCACAGATTGTCCGCGATCAGAGCGGTCTTGCGAGGCAAATAGTTGCGGGGGCTTCCCTTCTGTCCGGACCTCCCTTAAGACACGCTGATCTGCGGGCTGAACCCGCAAAAAATCGGAAACCTGATGCACACGATCACAACGACTGACGACCTCGTCCGCTTCTGTACCGCCGCCAAAGCCGAGGCTTATGTCACCGTCGATACCGAGTTTCTGAGGGAACGCACTTACTATTCCAAGCTCTGCCTGATTCAGCTGGCACTTCCGGGGGCCGAGGGCGAAGCGGTTTTGGTCGATCCCTTGACCGAAGGGCTGTCGCTGGAACCGCTCTACGATCTTTTCCGGCACGAAAAGACGGTTAAGGTGTTTCACGCCGCACGTCAGGATCTGGAAATATTCTTTGTCGAAGGCAATGTATTCCCGATCCCGCTTTTTGATACCCAGGTCGCGGCCATGGTCTGCGGCTTCGGCGATCAGGTAGGGTATGAAACGCTGGTCAAGAAAATCGCCCGCCACGGCATCGACAAGACGTCGCGCTTCACCGACTGGTCGCGGCGCCCGCTAAGCGAGGCGCAGAAAACCTACGCTTTGGCCGATGTGACCCATCTCAGGGTTATCTATGAATTCCTGGCGGCCGAACTGGAAAAATCGGGTCGCCAAAAATGGGTTGAGGAAGAACTGGCCGTGCTG
>JAOUMG010000108.1 GCA_029881635.1 Paracoccaceae bacterium
CCACCGCCGATACGGCAGGAAAATCGCCGCTGGCGCAGCGGATTTTTTCCACCGAGGGCGTTGCAGGCGTGTTTTTCGGCAATGATTTCATCACGGTGACCAAGACTGATGCGGTCCTCTGGGAACATATCAAGCCGGCCATTCTCGGCGCGATCATGGAACATTTCCAGTCGGGCCAGGCGGTCATCGAAGGCGAACAGGCGGCCTCAGGCCATGCCAGCCATGATGGCCCGGACGAGGATATCGTCAATCAGATCAAGGAATTGCTTGATACCCGCGTGCGGCCTGCAGTGGCGCAAGACGGTGGTGACATCACCTTCCACGGCTTTGACCGGGGCATAGTCTATCTGCACATGCAGGGGGCATGTGCAGGGTGTCCGTCATCGACTCTGACGCTGAAAATGGGGATTGAGAACCTTCTGCGCCATTATATCCCCGAAGTGGTCGAGGTACGGCCCGTTGCCGCCTGAGCCGTTGATCCTTGGATTTGACACGTCGGCCGCGCATTGCGCGGCCGCTTTGGTCTTGGGCGACAGGGTGATTGCCCAGCGTCACGAAGACATGGCCAAAGGACAGGCGGAACGGCTTTTCCCGATGCTGGAGGCATTGCTGGCAGAGGCGGGCACGGGCTGGCGCGATCTTTCGGCGATTGGCGTGGGCGTCGGGCCGGGAAATTTCACCGGCGTGCGCATATCCGTGGCCTCGGCGCGCGGTTTGGCACTGTCGCTTGGCATCCCCGCAATTGGCGTCACATTGCTTGAGGCGATGGCACTGGGGACAGAGGGACCGGTGCTGACGCTTCTCGATGCGCGGAGGGGTCAGGTATATTTGCAGAGTTTCGGTTATGGCGCCGCGCCGGAACCGGTGATGTGCGATCCGGCCGAGATAACATCGGCATCTCATGGCCTTACCGGGCTGACCTGCATCGGCCAGATGGCAAATGACCTGGCCGCGCGCCTCGGGGCACGATCTGCACCGGCCGCAAATGATCCTGCCCCGGCCATTGCGATCATTGCGGCACGTGTCCCAAATGCGTCGGCATTGGCCCGCCCGGCGCCGCTTTATCTGCGTGCAGCTGATGCGGCGCCATCGCGCGAAGCACCGCCCGTGATGTTGCCGTGACACCCGTAGTTCTGGCAGAAATTCACGCGGCGTGCTTTACGGTGCCCCGCCCGTGGACGGCCACAGAATTCGCGGCCCTATTGGCGACGGATGGTACTTTCACAATTGCCGAATCGCAGGGTTTTTTGCTGGCCCGCGCCATTGCGGATGAGGCTGAAATTCTGACATTGGCCGTTATGCCAGCTGCGCGCCAGCAAGGGATCGCATTCAGGCTGCTGGCCGGATTCAAGACAGTCGCGGTGGAACGCGGTGTTAATACGGCGTTTCTGGAGGTGGCAGCGGACAATGAACCGGCGCTGACCCTTTACGCAAAAGCTGGCTTTACCCCAACCGCCGCGCGAAAAGCCTATTATGCGCGCCCCGGGGGCAAGGCCGTCGATGCGGTAATCCTGTCATTGGTGCTTGCCTGACAACTACCAATGGTTTTGATCGAATGGTAAAATTGCCCTCGGTCTGCAGCAGATTCCTGTTGACCCCCCCGGGCAGTTGCGAACTAATCAACGGTGATCCGCAAGAGATCGACCTGCTGGACACCCCGCGGGCAGCCTTTACGGCAAAACGATTAGAACCGGGAGATATCAATGACCCTTATGAAAAAATTCCTCGGCGCGGCTGCGACACTGGCGCTATCGACTGGCGCCGTTCTGGCCGACCCGGCGATCATCTACGACCTTGGCGGTAAGTTCGACAAGTCGTTCAACGAAGCAGCCTTTAATGGTGCCGAACGTTGGAAGGCCGAAACCGGTGGCACCTATAAAGAGCTGGAAATGCAATCCGAAGCCCAGCGCGAACAGGCGCTGCGCCGTCTGGCCGAAGGTGGTGCCAACCCCGTGGTCATGACCGGTTTTGCCTTTGGCGATGTGTTGGGACAGGTTGCTCCGGATTTCCCGGACACCAAGTTTGCGATCATCGACGTTGACTGGCTGGACATGCCAAACGTGCTGCAGGTTGCCTTTACCGAGCATGAGGGCAGCTATCTGGTCGGCATGATGGCGGCAATGGCGTCCGAATCCGGCACGGTCGGCTTTATCGGTGGCATGGACATTCCGCTGATCCGCAAATTCGCCTGTGGCTACGTGCAGGGCGCGAAAGCGGCAAATCCGAATGTGACCGTCATCCAGAATATGACCGGTACGACCCCGGCTGCGTGGAACGACCCGGTCAAGGGTGCAGAACTTGCCAAAGCGCAGAAATCACAAGGTGCAGACGTTATCTATGCCGCCGCCGGCGGCACCGGTATTGGCGTTTTGCAGGCGGCTGCAGACGAGGGCATCCTTTCCATCGGCGTCGACAGCAACCAGAACCACATGCATCCGGGGAAAGTTCTGACCTCGATGCTGAAGCGGGTTGATAATGCCGTCTACGAAGCCTTCAAGGCTGGCCCCGATCTGGAAACCGGTATGGTAAAAGTGATGGATCTGGCCAGCGAAGGCGTCGGCTATGCGCTGGACGAATACAACGCGCCTTTGGTGACCGATGAGATGAAAGCCGCTGTTGATGCCGCCGCGGAACAGATCAAATCCGGTGCAACCAAAGTTCATGACTATTCAACCGACAGCACCTGCCCGGTAAGCTGAGGCCGGGCGACATGGTCGCAGACACACAAGCGGGGCGGCAGCACGATGCCGCCGCCCCGGTACAGGCTGCGCTGGCAATCGAGCTGCGCGGGATTTCCAAGGCTTTTGGCTCGGTTCAGGCCAACAAGGATATCTCGATCCAGGTTGCCAAGGGCACGATCCACGGCATTATCGGTGAAAACGGCGCAGGAAAATCGACGCTGATGTCGATCCTTTATGGCTTTTACAAAGCCGATAGCGGCCAGATATTCATCAATGGTCAGCCGACGCTGATCGCTGACAGCCAGGCGGCGATCCGTGCGGGCATCGGCATGGTTTTCCAGCATTTCAAGCTGGTCCAGAATTTCTCGGTTCTGGAAAACGTGATCCTTGGGGCAGAAGATGGGGCTCTCTTGCGACCGTCGCTGGCCAAGGCGCGCAAGGTGTTGGGCGATCTGGCACGCGAATATGAACTGGATGTGGACCCGGATGCGCTGATCGAAGAGCTTTCAGTGGGTCACCAGCAGCGGGTCGAGATTTTGAAGGCCCTTTACCGCCATGCCGATATCCTGATCCTTGATGAACCCACCGGCGTTTTGACGCCGGATGAGGCCGATCATTTGTTCCGTATCCTCAAAGGGTTGAAAGAACAGGGCAAGACCATAATCCTGATCACGCACAAATTGCGCGAGATCATGGAAATCACCGACACAGTCAGCGTGATGCGCAGGGGCGAAATGACCGCCACGGTCAAAACCGCCGGAACCAGCCCTGAAGAATTGGCCGAACTGATGGTGGGCCGCAAGGTTTTGCTGGATGTCGCCAAGACCCCGGCGAAACCCGGGCGCACGGTTCTGGAGGTGGAGAACCTGCGTGTGCGTGATGCCGACGGGGTGGAACGGCTGAAGGGCATCAGCCTTTCCATCCGTGCGGGCGAAATTCTGGGCATTGCCGGCGTGTCTGGCAACGGCCAGTCGGAATTGCTGGAGGTGTTGGGCGGCATTGAGCATGGGACGGGCACCATAAAGATCAACGGCGAGGTTATTGATCTGACCGGCAAGTCATCGGATGCCCAATCACGCCGTGCCCGCGGTATTGCCCATGTGCCCGAAGACCGCCAGCATCTGGGCATGATCATGGATTTCACCGCATGGGAAAACATGTGCTTTGGTTATCACAACGATCCGGCCTATCAGAAAAACGCCCTTCTGATGGACAATGACGCGATCCGGGCCGATGCCGAAGGCAAGATAGAGCGCTTTGACGTGCGCCCGCCCGATTGCTGGCTGCCCGCCAAAAGCTTCTCTGGCGGCAATCAGCAAAAGATCATCCTCGCGCGCGAGATCGAGCGCAACCCCGACCTTTTGCTGGTTGGCCAGCCAACGCGCGGGGTCGATATCGGGGCGATCGAATTCATTCACAAGCGTATTGTTGAGCTGCGCGATGCCGGAAAAGCCATTTTGCTGGTCTCAGTAGAACTTGATGAAATCATGTCACTTTCCGACCGCATCGTGGTGATGTTCGACGGGCGCATCATGGGCGAACGCCTGCCCGAGGAAACCGATGAGCGGCAACTGGGCCTGATGATGGCAGGGGTTGGCGAAGGGGAAGGCGCATGACCCGATTGCCAAGATGGGCCGACCTGGTTCTGGTGCCGCTGATCAGTCTGCTGCTGGCAGGGATCATTTCTGCGCTGGTCATTCTGGCGATTGGCGAAAGCCCGTCAGAGGCGCTGAAAACCATGGTGGTGGGGGCCGTCGGGTCGCCCTATGCCTGGGGTTATACGCTCTATTACGCGACCAGCTTCATGTTCACCGGTCTTGCGGTGACAGTGGCGTTTCATGCCAGCCTTTTCAACATCGGTGGCGAAGGGCAGGCGCAGCTTGGCGGGCTTGGCGTGGCGCTGGTCTGTCTGGCACTGCCCTGGCCGCATTGGACGCTGGCGCTGATGGCCGCGATGATCGGGGCGGCGCTGTTTGGCGCTGCCTGGGCGGCGGTACCGGCCTATCTTCAGGCCAAGCGCGGTAGCCATATCGTGATCACCACGATCATGTTCAACTACATCGGTGCGGCGCTGATCATCTACCTTCTGGTCAACGTGCTGCGCCCGGCAGGCCAGATGGATCCTGCAACCGCGCGTTTCCCCGAAGGCGCCGCCTTGCCACAGTTCCATGACATCCCGTTCATCCGCAACCTCTACCTCAGATACGATGGGTCCGGTGTGGCACGGCTGAACGCGGCGGGCGAGCCGATTTACCAGCAGGTTCCAGCAAACGTGACCTTGTTCATCGCCGTATTGGCCTGCTGGCTCGTCTGGTTGCTGCTTTGGCGGACACGGACCGGCTATGAGATCCGGGCATTTGGCAAATCGCAGCAGGCGGCAATATATGCCGGCATATCACCCGTTAGGATCACGATGATCGCCATGCTGATTTCAGGTGCCCTTGCCGGCCTCATGTCGATCAACAACGTGATGGGCGAAAGCGGGCGCCTGTTGCAGAACTCGGCCGAAGGCGCCGGTTTCATCGGTATCGCGGTGGCGTTGATGGGGCGTAACCATCCGGTCGGCGTGTTCCTTGCCGCCATCCTGTTCGGGTTTCTCTATCAAGGCGGGGCAGAGCTTGGTTTGCTGACCGGCATTCCAATAGAGCTCAGGACGGTTGTGCAGGGTCTGGTGATCCTGTTCACCGGGGCGCTTGATCATATGGTGCGGATGATCCTCGGGCTGTTCTTCCGGCCTCGCAGGACGGTGGTGACGTAATGGATTATTCAACATTTCTGCAAATACTTGATTCAACCTTCCGGCTGGCAACACCACTTTTGCTGGCCTGTCTTGCCGGGCTTTTTTCCGAACGCTCCGGCATTTTCGATATCGGTCTTGAAGGCAAGATGCTCATGGCGGCGATGTGCACAGGTGCTGTCGCGGCCATAAGTGGATCGGTCTGGATCGGGGTACTGGCAGGGATCGGCGGGGCGATGATCTTTGCCCTGATCCACGGGCTCGCCTCGATCACCTTTCGCGGCAACCAGCTGATTTCCGGGGTCGCGCTGAATTTCGTGGCCTCGGGCATCACGGTGCTGGTGGCGCAAGCGCTGTTTCGGCAAGGCGGGCGCACGCCGCCCCTATCGGGCGATGCCCGCTTCAATCCGATCGAGCTGCCGTTTGCAGAGGCGCTGAGCAGCGTGCCGATCATTGGTCCGCTCTACGCTGAGGTTATCTCTGGTCATACGGCGCTGGTCTATATCGCCATTCTGGCAGTGCCAGTCAGCTGGTGGGTGCTTTACCGGTCGCGCTTCGGCCTGCGGCTGCGGGCTGTGGGTGAAAACCCGGCTTCGGTCGATACTGCCGGAATCTCCGTCGTCCGTCTGCGCTATTCGGCGGTCATCATCACCGGGCTTTTATGCGGTTTGGCGGGGGCCTATATGTCGGCCGGTTTGCAGGCTGGATTTGGCCGCGAAATGACCGCAGGGCGGGGATATATCGCGCTGGCCGCGCTGATCTTTGCCAAGTGGCGGCCCTGGGGCGCGCTATACGCGACATTTCTTTTCGGATTTTTGCAGGCGCTGGCACTGCGCCCGGATGTCATTGAACGCGTGCTGCATTTTTCGATCCCGACACCGGCACTGGATGCCCTGCCCTATATCCTGACGGTTATCGTGCTGGCGGGCTTTGTTGGCCGCGCCATCCCGCCACGCGCGGGGGGGGAGCCCTATGTCAAGGAACGCTGACGATCTGGCCACGCTGATCCGCGCGCGCGCTGGCGCAAACCCGGTTCGTGTCGGTCTGATCCTAGGATCGGGGCTCGGCCATCTGGCCGATGCTGTGGAGGGCGTGGCAATCGACTATGCCGACCTTCCGGGATTTCCCCATGCGGGCGTATCCGGACATAACCCGAAGCTGGTCATCGGTGACCTTGAAGGCCAGCGGGTGGCGGTATTCGGGGGCCGGGCGCATTACTACGAAAGCGGGCGGGCCGACGCCATGCGGTTGCCGCTGGAGGTTTTGAAGGCGCTGGGGGCAGATCAATTGATCGTTACCAATGCCGCAGGTTCGCTGGTCGCCGGTAACCCGCCGGGGTCA
>JAOUMG010000109.1 GCA_029881635.1 Paracoccaceae bacterium
ATTGCAGGGTGTGATCGCCTCGGTCAGTGCGCTGGCCATGGGACTTTCGCCGATGATCATGACATCGGTTTTCTATTTCTTCACCCGACCGGGCGCACCGGTCTATCTACCCGGCGCGCCCTTCATTCTCGCTGCCTTCCTGATGGCTGGCTGCGTGTTCATTCTTGTTGCCGGTCCGCGCGCCAAAGCCCCGGCCTGACAGACAGTTCGACCGAAAGGAAAAGGCCATGCCAGAAATCCGCGCCGCCATCTGCCACGAGTTCGGGGAACCTCTGGTCATCGATACCGTCCATCTGCGCCCACCGCTTGCAGGCGAGGTCGAGGTCACGCTCGACGCCTGCGCGATCTGCTTTTCGGACATCTCTTTCATGGACGGGGGCTGGGGTGGCAATCTGCCCGCTGTCTACGGGCATGAGGCTGCCGGGCGCATCAGCGCCATTGGTCCGGACGTGACCGCCTACGCCAAAGGCGATCCGGTTCTGGTGACGCTGATCCGCTCCTGTGGCACCTGCCCAACCTGTGCTTCGGGCCGCCCGGTTCTGTGCGCCACACCGCCCGGCGCCGGCAGCCCGCTGACAACGCTGGCAGGCGAGCCTGTGGAACAGGGCCTGGATTGTAGCGCCTTCGCCGAAAGGGTGGTTGTGCAGACCAGCCAGATCGCCCCATTGCCGAAAGGCATCCCCATGGCATCCGCGGCGCTGATTTCCTGCGGCGTGATCACCGGGCTCGGGGCGGCGGTCAACACGGCACGTGTCCGACCGGGCGAGGTGGTGGTGGTCATCGGTGCCGGTGGGGTCGGGTTGAACGCCATTCAGGGCGCACGGCTTGCGGGTGCATCACGGATCATCGCGGTCGATATGAAGCCCGAAAAACTCGACATCGCGAAAGAGTTCGGCGCGACCGACGGCATCCTGGCATCCGACCCCAAGCCCTGGGCAGAGGCCAAGCGCATCGCCGGGCGCGGCGCCGATGCCGTTCTTGTCACAGTCGGAGCTGTCAGCGCCTATGACACGGCGACCCGCTACCTTGCCAATGGGGGGCGCATGGTCGCAGTCGGAATGACCCATTCCGGGGCTAAATCGGAATGGGAACCGGTGATCTTTACCTATACCGGCAATGCCATGCTGGGTTCGAACATGGGCGACACGGTACTGGCGCGTGACATCCCATGGATAAGCGACCTTTATCTTCAGGGGCGCATCAAGCTTGATGAACTGATCTCGGGCCGCTGGTCGCTCGACCAGATCAACGAGGCGATTGCAGATACCCGGACAGGCAGCGCGCGGCGCAATGTGATCATTTTCTGATCGGTCGCGAAGGCTCCACCGGCAAGATCAAACCGCTGGCCCCGTCAGGCAGTCGCAAAGCTGGTCCCACTGTCGCCGCGAAATCCGCTCTTTGGCCGCCAGCAGCCAATAGGTTTCATGGTGGGTCAAAATTTCGGATGACAGGCGCATCAATCGGTTCGCCGCGATGTCCTCGCCCACCAATGGCAACGATGCCAGCAGCACACCCAGCCCTGCCTGCGCCGCTGCCAGCCCGGCAGAAAATGTATCAAACCGCAGATAGGGCACCGGCGTTGTCGGTGTTCCGGCATGCGCCGACCATTCATTCCATCCCGGTCGCGGCCCTGACACCGCTATGCGCGGCAATTCCGACCAGTCAGCCTTGGCGCTCAGCAACCCCGGTGCGGCGACAGGCGACATCTGTTCGTCATAAAGCGGTACTTTGCGCGCCTGGGGCCAGCCACCTGAGCCATAGCGGATCCTGATACTGCCATCCTCGGCTGCGGTATCGCTGGTCAGAACCATGGTGCGCAAGGACACTTCCGCACCGATTTCCCGCGTCAGCCGGGACAGGCGCGGCACGATCCAAAGTTCGGTGACCGAGGCGCTGGCCGACAGCACCAGCCGGTTGCGTGCCACGCCGAACAACGCCTCGGAACTGTCGCGCAGGCTTTCCAGGGCTGCCTGAACATGCGGCAACCAGATCTCTCCCTCGGTGGTCAGGCGGATCTGCCTTGCTTCGCGCAAGAACAAGGGCGCGCCCAGCCGCTTTTCCAGATTGGCGATCCGCTGGCTGATCGCCGACTGGGTCAACCCCGCTTCCTGTGCTGCGGCGGTAAAGCTGCCAGTGCGTGCGGCAATCTCAAAGGCGCGGATCCAATCCAGCGGCAGTCTGTCGAAACCTGTTATATCCATTAACTGTTCGATGCCTCAGCCCGGAAAAGGTTAATTTGATTTTATGGATCAAAATGTCAAAACTGTCGATATCCAACCGTATTGCAAGGATTGCCGCACCGATGAGCAAAGTTTCACTCGATACCAAAGGGTCCATTCTGACGTTGGAGGCGAACGGGCAAAGCCACCGCTTCCACGCCATCTGGCTGCGCGACAATTCGCAAGATGCGACCACGCGCGATCCCCGCAACGGGCAACGCCTGATCACCATGGCCGATATTCCCGCCGACACACGGTTAAGCCACGCGGAAATCTCTGGCGACAGCGTAACTTGCGTCTTTGCGCCGGAAGGGCTTAGCACGAATTTCACTGTCAGCTGGCTGATCGCCCATAGTTACGACCACCCTTTGGCCAACGACCTGCATCTGCCCGGCGGCAGAACCAGCTGGGATGCCGGCCTGAATGCCAGCGTACCCACCGGGCATCTGCCCGACATGCGCCAGAACACCGATGCCTTGCGCGTCTGGCTGGCCAAGATACGGCGCTACGGGTTTGCCAAGGTTACCGGAGTTGAAACCATTCCCGGCGCACTTTTTGGTATTGTCGATCTTTTCGGCTATGTACGTGAAACCAATTACGGGCGGCATTTTGAGGTCAGAACCGAAGTGAACCCGGTCAATCTTGCCTATACCGGCCTTGGCCTTCAGGCCCATACTGACAATCCCTACCGTGACCCGGTGCCAACGGTTCAGGTGCTCGCGTGTCTCGAAAACTCGGCCAGCGGCGGTGAAAACATGGTCGTCGACGGTTATGCCTGCGTCGAACGCCTGCGCGCCGAAAACCCCGACATGTTCGACCTTCTGGCAGGCCATCCTGCCAATTTCGAATATGCGGGCAGCGCCGGGGTGCGGCTGACATCGCGCCGCCCGATGATCGAACTGGCACCTGACGGCGAATTCGTCGCGGTCCGCTTCAACGCCCGCTCTGCCGCCGCCCTGACAGCCGTCCCCTTCGACCGGATGGAGGTCTATTACGCCGCCTATCGCCGCCTGTCCGAAATCATCGACGATGCCGCCATGGAAGTCACCTTCAAACTCGCCCCAGGCGAGGCGTTCATTGTCGACAACACCCGCGTTCTGCACGCCCGCAAGGGCTATTCCGGCGAAGGCACACGCTGGTTGCAGGGTTGTTATGCCGACAAGGACGGGCTGCTATCCACGCTGGCCGCATTGGAAACGCAACAGGAGGCGGCCGCATGACTTCACCCGATTTCACCACCCTGACACCGAACAACATCGTGGCCTTTCTTGGCGATATTTTTGAACGCTGCGGCGACGAGGAATATCTGGGCGAACCGGTCACCATGGCCCAGCACATGCTGCAAGGGGCAACCATCGCCGAACAACAGGGTCTGGCCGAAGATATCATCGTGGCCACGCTCTTGCATGATATCGGGCATTTTACTTCGGAATTTGGCACCTTCAGCATGGAAGACACCGAAGATCGCTATCACGAGGAAGCCGGTGCCAAGGTGCTGCAAGAATTCTTTCCCACCATCGTGACCGATTGCGTCCGCCATCATGTTGCCGCCAAACGCTATCTGTGCGCCACGCGGCCAGAATATTTCAAACGGCTGTCAGAGGCATCCATCCATTCGCTGAACCTGCAAGGCGGACCCATGTCGTCCCATGAAGTGGCCGAGTTCGAAAAGAATCCGAACCTGACCAAGATCATTCAGGTCCGCTATCTCGACGAGGCGGGCAAAAGCCCCGACATGGAAACCCCGGACTACTGGCACTTTGCGCCGATGGTGCAGCGGGTGGTGGATGGCCATTGCCGGGTGGGCGAATGAACGCGCCGGAATACATCTTCGAAGCCTCATCCAAGCCGTCGCTGCCCTGGCACGAAATTCCGCTGATCCGCGCGACCGACGAAAGCCTCAAGGGCTATGGCTGTCTGGTCGATGACCCCGGTAATTTCGAGATCGAGATCACACGCTGGCCACAGCAGGGCTGGCGCCCGATTGACGACAATACCGGTGATGAGGCCGGATCGGTCGAGGGCACCTTTTGCTGCGAGTGGAAGGGCGATGTCCTTTACGGCGAAAACGAAGCCGTGGGCGGACACTACGTGCTCGGCTGGTCCACCGACCCTCAGAAAGCTGAGACCAATCGCCGGACGGCGCCGCGCGAACAGGTACTGCTTTGGCACATGAACTATCACCCCGATGGCGGACAGCTTTTCTTTCCGCTCGACCGCAAGCCCTTCATTGTGCCCGCTGCCCTCCCCGGCGACAATCTGCGCCCCGAAAAAGTCGTGGCGTTCTGGGGCGACGGCAGCAAGGGTATCTATATTCACGCCGGGATCTGGCATGAGGGCGTCTTTCCGGTGGAAGACACGCAACGGTTTCTTGACAGGCAGGGCCGTGTCCACGCCCGTGTAAGCGCAGATATCGGGCGCGAATTCGGCCTCTACCTCGCCTGTCCGTTACGGGCAGACCGGATACGCGAAATGTAACCTGGCCGGGGCATTCATCATAGGTCGAACGCCCCGTCCCAACCGTAGCCGACACATGCCATTTCTTCACCGCCAAGCCGGCGGTAAAGCGCGCGGGCGGCGAGGTTGTCTGGCTCAGTCGCCAGCCAGATACCTTTGCAGCCACTGGCGCGGGAAATGCCGAAAAGCTCTTCGCTCAACGCCTTGCCGATACCCCGGCGCAGCCAATCGTCGCGGACGCCTATCTCATTGACAAACATCGCTGGTGGCTTGTCAGGGTGCAGCAGCACGGTCCCGGTGACCATTCCCACCGCAAGATCGCCTGCAAATGCCAGCACGATGACATGCCCGGGATCGTTCAGAAACGCTTCGGCTTGAACCGGATCAATTGGCCCGTCAAACAACCCTTCAGGAACCGACAGCAACAACGCTAAGTCCGCTGGACCCAAATGACGAAACGTGATGTGCTCTGTCAAAATTACCTCCTGGATGGGAAACCACCGAATGAAACTCAAAGACCTCGAAATCTTTACTGTCGCCCCACCTGCCCCAGGCTGGGGTGGGCGCTACTGGATCTTTACCAAGCTCACCACCGATGACGGCATCGTGGGATACGGCGAATGTTATGCATCCTCGGTCAGCCCAAAGGCGATGGAAGCGGTGATCGAGGATGTTTTTAACCGCCACATGGCCGGAGAAAACCCCGAAAATATCGAATTGATGTTCCGCCGCGCCTATTCTTCGGGCTTTACCCAGCGCCCCGACCTGACGGTCATGGGCGCGTTTTCCGGTCTGGAAATCGCCTGCTGGGATATCATCGGCAAGGCGCGAAACCGTCCGGTCTGGGCGCTTCTGGGCGGCAAGATGAATGAACGCCTGCGCAGCTATACCTATCTATACCCCGAACCCGGCAAAGAAAGCGGTGATTTTTGGGTCAGCCCCGAAAAGGCGGCCGAGGCCGCCAGCCGTTTTGTCGGCATGGGCTTCACTGCTGTGAAATTCGATCCGGCCGGCCCCTACACGATCCGGGGCGGGCATGATCCATCAGGGTCCGACATCACCCGTTCCGTCGCGTTCTGCAAGGCGATCCGCGAGGCTGTCGGTGACAGGGCTGACCTTCTGTTCGGCACGCATGGGCAGTTCAACGTGGCGGGTGCGATCCGGCTTGGCCAGGCCTTGGAACCCTACGGACCGCTCTGGTACGAGGAACCGATCCCGCCCGACAATCTGCTTGATTTCACCGAGGTGGCGCGCGCCGTGCGCATTCCGCTGGCGACGGGCGAACGATTCACCACCAAATCAGAATTTGCAACCGTCCTCAGATCGGGCGGCATACGCATTTTGCAACCAGCGCTGGGGCGCGTCGGTGGCATTTGGGAGGCAAAGAAAATCGCCGCGATAGCCGAGGTTTTCACGGCCCAGATGGCGCCACATCTTTACGCCGGTCCGGTCGAATGGGCAGCCAACATCCACCTTGGCACGTCCATTCCCAACCTCCTGATGGTCGAGACGATCGAAACCGGTGGTGCCTTCCACCTCGCGCTGATCCGGAACACGATCAAATGGGAAGACGGCTATGTGATCCCGCCGGAAACACCGGGGCTTGGGATCGATTTCGACGAGGATCTCGCCCGCGCGCATCCCTATACCGGCACCGGATTGCATCTGGAAATGCAAGAGGCGCCATGCGATTACCGGCGCCCCAACTGGTTCGAAGGCGGAGCACCTGCCACGACCAAATCAACCTGACCGCTATTCTTTAAACTCAGTCCCTGGCCCTCAGCACTTGTGCCGGGCGCGCGGCCAGTGGACGCAGGGCGAAGACGAGCCCGGCGAGCAGGGTGGCCAGCGCGCCACCGACGACGATAACAAAGGCCGAGAGTGGTTCGAAATAGAATTCGCCCTCCATGACGAAGGTCATCACCGCCCAGCCCGCCGCTGCGCCGAAGGCAATCGCAACCACACCGGCGGCCGCGCCCATCAGCGCCGAACGCAGCGCAAAGCTGCCCAGCACCAGCGCGCGCGTGGCCCCCAGCGTTTTCAGCACCGCCGCCT
>JAOUMG010000110.1 GCA_029881635.1 Paracoccaceae bacterium
CGCGCAGATGGCAAATATCCGCATCAAGCTGGAGGTCGAAGGCGTGCGCCGGTCAGCCGGATCGTTCTCAATGGAAGACATGGCGGAGTTAGAAGGCTATCTGGCCAACATGGAGCAAGCCGTCGTCGACGCTGAATCCTATGCGCTGAGTGAACTGGACCGGAAGTTGCATCTGGCCATATTTCGGCGTGCCGATTTGCCAGCTCTGGAACCGATCCTGACACGCTGCATGTTGCATATGCATTTGCAAACCTTTGGAAACCCAAAACCTGAGGGGCGTTCAGTGTCCCCGACTGAGGCGCATAGGCCGATCCTTGACGCCTTGGCTGTGCGGGACCCGGATGGCGCGGCCGAGGCCATTCAATCCCACATCAACACGACCATCAGCCTGTGGTCGCCGCATCTGAAATCAGAAATGGAACAATTCGAGCCTGCTAAATAGCGACGCGACGGCTGACCGTTGGCGGCCATTTGCGACCGCACCGCAATTGATGGGGCCATAGCCCAACAACCGGCGCTTTGTTTACACGACGGCTCAGTCAGAATCTTCGCCAACGGTGTGTTTGCATCCTGAGGGCATAAATTGGAAAGAGAATAACGATGCAACTGAGGGCCTCGCACCATTATCCTTCGCGCCGTTCGTCCGTTTTGGCTGACAATATGGTGTCCACCTCTCAGCCGCTGGCGGCCCAGGCCGGGCTGTCGATGCTGGCGCACGGCGGTAACGCGGCAGACGCGGCCATCGCGACAGCGATCACCCTGACCGTGGTTGAGCCGACGGGCAACGGGGTGGGTTCGGATGCCTTCGCGATCCTATGGGACGGGAAAGAACTGCATGGGCTCAATGCCTCTGGCCGCGCCCCGGCAGCGTGGTCGCTTGGCAAATTCGCGTCTCTGGGCGGGATGCCGGCGCATGGCTGGGACAGCGTGACCGTGCCCGGCGCGGTCTCTGCCTGGGTAGAGATATCAGAGCGGTTCGGCGCGTTGCCCTTCGACACCCTGTTCGAACCTGCGATCGGCTATGCCGAGCGCGGGTTTCCCGTATCACCCAAGATCGCGCAGCTGTGGCACCGCGGTGGCGAATTGCTACACGACCAGCCCGGCTTTGCCGAGAGCTTCCTACCAAACGGCGCTGCGCCGCGGGCTGGGGAACGGTTCGTCAATCACCCTCTCGCTCGCAGCCTGCGCCTGATTGCCGAGACCAAGGGCAAGGCGTTCTATCAAGGCGAACTGGCCGAAGCCATGATCGCCTTTTCGAAGCTGCACGGCGGATCGATGACCCAAGACGACCTCGCGGGGCATCGCGCCAACTGGTGCGGTACGATCTCCAAGGGCTTTGACGGCGCGACATTGCACGAAATTCCGCCCAACGGGCAAGGTATTGCCGCGCTGATGGCGTTGGGGATGCTGGAGCACTCTGGCATTCGCGAGTTGGATGCAGATGACCCGCGCGCAATGCACCTGCAGATTGAGGCGATGAAGCTGGCCCTTGCCGATACTGAGGCATATGTGGGCGATGTCGACCACATGACGGCTGTGACACCCGGGGATATGCTTGATGACGCCTATCTTGCAGACCGCGCAAAGGCGATCGACCCGTCCCGCGCCCAGAATTTCGGTGCGGGCGCTCCCAAACGCGGCGGCACGGTCTATCTGACCGCCGCGGATGCGTCAGGTATGATGGTGTCGTATATCCAGTCAAATTATGCGGGTTTTGGCTCCGGCATTGCGGTTCCCGGCACCGGTATTCACCTTCAGAACCGGGGCTGGGGGTTCTCGCTTGACCCGAACAGCCCGAATGTCGTCGGCCCCGGAAAACGTCCGTTCCAGACGATCATTCCAGGTTTTCTGATGGGAAAAAGCGAACCGATCATGAGCTTTGGCGTCATGGGCGGCCCAATGCAGGCACAGGGGCACCTGCAGATGGTCCTGCGCACACAGTTATGGGGCCAGGATCCGCAGATGGCTGCCGATGCCCCGCGCTGGCGCGTGACTGAAGGGCTGGAGGTGGCCTGCGAAACCACCCTGCCTGCGGATACCCTTGAGACGTTGGCGAGGCTGGGCCATCAACTTGCCCTGGAAGAGCCCGACACCGCATTTGGATTTGGCGGCGCCCAACTGATCCACCGTCTGCCAGATGGCGGCTATGCTGGCGGCTCTGATCCACGAAAAGATGGAGCTGCTATAGGCTTTTGAGGTGGTGTCAGACCGATGAGAACTCGTCTCTACAGGGACAGCGAGTCTGTCCCTTACGCCGGGCCGAAGGCGCGCCACTCAGCAAGCGCGGCGGGGCGGTTGGCCTTGAAATTGTCGCGCGAGCAAAGGTGGCGCTCCTGGTTGAAATGGTTTGAGACGGAAACATGAACGGCGGTGAGTTTCTGCAAACTTCGCATGCTGCGGAACCGCTGCATGGCTCGTTCTCGCCGCCGAAACGGCAGGTGCGAACTCTCAGCCCGATTGTTGAACCAGCGCCCCGCTTCCTGTTTGTCTGCGTTGCCAATGACCTTCATCGCAGCGCCATAAGATCGAAGTTTGTCGGTTACCAGGATATGAGGGCGGCCGTAGCGCTTCATTGATTTCCTGAGGAATTTCAATGCTGCCTTGTGATCCCGTCGCTTTGTGACGAAGCTTTCCAGCACTTCAAGTTAGTAGACCAAGTTCCTCTGTTGGTGTCAGAATCTTTTTCTTACCGCAGCATTCACAACTTGATCCCAGCCAGTTCAAAGCCACGTCGCCATTTTTCGCGGTCATCCTCCTTGTGACAGGTGAAACATTGCGCTCGGGCATAGCTTTCCAGGCTGAAATGTTCGGGCTTCACCCGTTCCAATTCGGCCAGGCAGGCTTTGGCCTCATCTAACCGTCCCAACTGAGCCAAAGAAGCTGCCAGCACCGGAACGAAACTTGGTGGCGCCTCCGCCCATCCCTTGAAACTATCAAGCGCCCCGGCGTAGTCACCGCTCATATAGAGTGTATCTGCGTAACAGGCGGAAATCATATAGCCGCCGAGCGGGTTGAGCGCCTCCGCTTTCTCAAGCAAGACAAGCGCCTCTTCTGTTCGACCTGCAAAGGCCAGATTCCACGCGTGGAACAACATGATCTCGCAATCATGCGGGTTGAGATTGCTGGCAATCTCCGCATGTTTCAGGCCACGTTCCCTGAACCCGAGCGGAGAGAAGGCAAACGCCATGGCGACATAGGCATGAATGATCGGGTCGGTATCATCCATGGCCAGCGCAGACTCGGCATGAAATTGGCATTTTCGCGCGATCTCATCCAAGGACAGGCCCATCGATCCGCTGTAGAACTGATAGGCGTTTTGCAACGAGAAATAGGCATGGGCCACCGCCGAAGCTGTATCGGTCTTGACCGATTTGCCTGCCAATTGATAGGCTTCGCTGTCATTGCCGTGCCACCACGTCGACCGCGATCGCAAAAGCAAGTCGTATGCACTCAGGTTCTTGTATGGCCTGTTCCGTGCCAGAGCCGTTTCTCGACTGTCGAGACTGAGGCTCAGCTTTGCCACGACGGAGGCCGCGATTTCGTCTTGGACCGCAAACACGTCTTCCATCATGCGATCATATCTTTCGGCCCAAATGCGCTTGCCGCTGGTCGCTTCGACCAGTTGCGCCGTGACCCGCAGCCGCTCACCCTCTCTGCGCACGCTTCCCTCTACTACGTAGCCTACACCCAGTTGTCGGCCTGGGTCCTTGGTTTCGGAATCCATATCCGCGAACGCGAATGACGAACTGCGACCGATGACCCAAAGCGACTGGAACCGCGCGAGTTCAGTAATAATGTCTTCCGTGATGCCATCGGCAAAATACTGTTGTTCGGGATCCTCGGAGAGATTGGCAAACGGCAGAACGGCTACAACGGGCCTGTCTTGCACTGCACCTGCGCTATGCAGTGTCGGTTGAGCATCGTCGTCTTCGCTGCGCAGTCGCGTGTCTCGCAGCCATTCGTCGAACGCTGGGTCATTTACCTGCAGACCTGACAAAAATTCTCCTTCTTCTGCCGAACCCAATGCGATCGTGCCGGGCGCCAGGCCCACCCAATCCGCATCAATCTGCAATATTGCAGCACCGCGTTCGCCCAGTTCCTTTCTCAAGCCATGCAGCACTTGCCGTAACGAGGCCCGCGCCTGCGCCTCAGCCCGATCTGACCAAAGCAGGGTCATGATCTCCACGCGGCTTCGTCGCATGCCCGGCGATTGCGACAGATATGCCAATAACGCCTTGGCCCTGGCCGAAGTCAGAGGGACATCAACCCCACCCGGACCGGTCAGGGAAAACGTGCCGAAGAGGTTCATTCGGTACATGACAGCGCCTTGTTGGACGAAATAACGCCTCTGAGAAGATTATTAACGGCAAAATGACGTGTCGCAAGCCGTGAGTGACCCAGCTTTGACGTGCCCAGTAACGATCGGGGGACGGGCGTTGGCTAGGGTTGTTTCCATAGCGCCAAGACCGCGCGATTTGGAAACTACGGGAGCAAGACGATGCACAACCTTTATCGCGATCTTTACAGCACACTCACATTCGGTAGCTCGCACAAGACGGCGGCGTGCCGTGCGCGCGACGAACACTTGCGCCCGCAGACCGATGAAACGGATTTTCTGGGTGAGAAAGACATCTGTGTCGGAAAGCCTAGTAGCAGGACAAAAGTATGGGTGGGGCGACTGGTTCTGGTCCCCCTCGCTCTTGCATCCGGCACGGTCGCGATCTCTTCCTGCATCGGGGAAGCTGCGGCGAAACTCTATGTCGAACCTTTCGTTCCTAAAGAGAACGGCCGAAAAGATGCCGGCGGTCGCTATTGACCGAGATGTGTCGCCATCACTGCTGGGCAGGGTGCTGTCAGACCGATGGGAACTCGTCTCTGCAAGAACGGCGAGGCTGTCGCTTATGCCACGCGTTGATCGTGACGCGGCTTGACCGATTAGGCGGCGCTGTCCTTGTCAGAGAGGAACCCACGCAGATGCTTCACGGCGGTGTTGAGGTTCATGACAGTCGTGACGGCTAACGGCTTGTATCCCCTACGTTATTCGGCTGGCGTTCAGTCACATATTGATTGAGGGCAGCTTCAAGTGGAAAACCTTTCCCTGCAGCTACCTGAGAGAACCTCTTGAGCTGGCTTTGGGGACGCCCGCGAGCTTCTGCAGCCTCAAGCTTGTCGGCCAGCACGAACTCAATGCCGTCTGCTATGTGTCTATCAGAATTGCCGCTGCGAGCTGACGCGATGTGTTCACGCCACTCAATCGCTGATGGCAAGCCGAATTCCACATCCTCCGACAGGCCTTCAGTTAGCTTGCGAACTTCGCCCAGCGCAATGTCACAGAGGATGCGAGCCTCAGGGAGTCTACGGGTCTTAAGCCCCTTCTTGATCTCTTTCCCGAAAGGTTTCCCGTCCCACGGGTTGGTAACGCCCACTAAGTCTGGCGGCGTCACCATCCTGAACACCCAACTTTTTCCGGGTCCGCGTGGTTGAACGAGGTAACGCATGTCGTCCTCCTTGGCCTTTTTGTGGTCCATTATGGACAACAGTCTGTTGGACATCACTTCTAATAACCTTTTATTATCATGTACTTATGGTGATTGGCGGAGAGAGAGGGACGCTACGCCAATCTCCACATACCCTCTTGAAGCTGCTGTATTTAATAAGTTATATTGACCTATTGAGGGTCTAATTGAGGGTCTAGACGGGGGTCTTATGGGAGCTAACAACGATACCAGTTTTCTTGAGCAGATGAATGGAGGTGGCTGGCGAGTAGTAGTCAATATTCCAGCAAAATACCAAGACGTCATTGGAAAGAAGAAGCTTAAACAGTCCCTTGGGACAGACAGCCTAACAGAAGCAAATCGCCGCAAGTGGCCGATCGTCAATCATTTTAAATCGCAGATCAGTTCCGTTTCGCGCAATGCACTTGGAGACATTGGTACTGCCCGTGCGTTGACGTTGCGGGCGAAGTTGCAGGCGGCTGTTCTGGTGCCTATGCATGGTCAGGAAGATTCCGAAGCTGAGATGGTGGCATGGGAGATTGCGGACGAGGCGGAAGCGCTTCAAGGACAACCGATTGGCACGGACGAACACGGCCAGCCAATATTTGATCCAAAACGTGAAGCTGGGGCGCAGATTTTCTACGAGGTCGCCAAGGGTAAGCGGACGCCATTGATGTTACCGGCAGAAGATTTCCGCCGTCAGAAGGACGAAAGTTGGCAGGGCAAGACGTGGGGGAAGTTCGACAAGATCACCAAGGAACTCGAAGGCTGGCTCATCAAACGCCGGGGAGTCGCAACGCTGGAGCATGTGGATCGCCGGGCGGTGGGAGAATTCATTGCCTCCATGCTGAAAGACCACGGCTGGAAGCACAAGACATTGAACGGCTATATTTCCGCCCTGTCGCAGTACTGGCTTTGGCTGGAAAAGCGCGGACTCGTCCAATCAAATCCGTGGCAAGGCCAGGGCCTTAAAGAGCCCCCTAAGAAGGACGTTGATAGGGAACGCGCGTTCAACGCTGATGAAATGCAACGATTGCTCAACGGATCGCCAAACCAGCCCTATCTCTCTGATCTTATCCGCATAGGAGCTCTCACTGGGGCTCGCCTTGGCTCACTCATAGAGTTGACCGTTGGAGCCTGTAAGAATGGAGTCTTTGTCATCCCCGCCGGAAAGAAGGAACGGCAACACCGGGAGGTT
>JAOUMG010000111.1 GCA_029881635.1 Paracoccaceae bacterium
GCCGTCGCTCTGAGGCAGATCTGCGCGGCGCCATCACCAACGATTCCATGACCGAGGATGAAAGAAAGGTGTTGGAGGAAGAGCAGAAGAAAGCCGAAGACGCCGCCAAGCTGCGGCTTGACGATTATCAACTGGCCTATGCGATCGACATCCTCAAAGGGTTGTCGGCAATCCAGCCGGTTCAGTAATTAAGGGGGGCCGGGTAACCGGCCCCAAACCGGCTTCGAATGACACCAAAGGAAATCGCAAATTTGCCCTATCGCCCTTGTGTCGGCGTCATGCTGATCAACGGCGACGGGCTTATCTTTGCTGGCCAGCGGCTCGACAGTAATGCGCCCGCCTGGCAAATGCCCCAAGGCGGCATTGACGACGGTGAAAAACCCCGCGCCGCAGCGCTGCGCGAACTTTGGGAAGAAACCGGAGTGACCAGTGACCTTGTGGAATTCATCGGTAAGACTAATGACTGGGTGACCTACGATCTTCCGGATGAACTTTTGGGCAAAATCTGGGGCGGAAAATTTCGCGGGCAAAAACAGCGCTGGTTCCTGTTCCGCTTCAAGGGTGAGGACGATCAGATCAATATTGTTACCGAACACCCGGAATTCTCAAATTGGCGGTGGATCGCCGCGGATGAGATGCTTGCAGCCATCGTACCTTTCAAAAGGCCAGTTTACGAACAGGTCGTTCAGGCCTTTCGGACATATCTAGCGTGACTGCATCTGGTGCCGCCGCACCGCGCGAACATTAGCCTTTTGCCGCCGACGCCATGGCAACTCTCAAGGCACCTTAGATGCACAGAACGTGTTCACAGCCCTGAGAGCCTCCAGAGATTTCGACACATATGTCATGTGTTTGTTGCTTCTCTTGATTATTTTCGGGGATGAGGGTACTTATTAGTGGAAACGTTTCCATATGTGGGGGGAATCGTGCGCCAGCCAGTGACGATAAAAGATGTTGCCCACTATGCAGGCTGCGGGGTTGCTTCTGTCAGCCGTGTTTTAAACAGATCTGGCCCGTCCAGTGCGGGTCTGCGCCAACGGGTGCTGGCGGCGGTCGACGAACTCGGATTTGAATTCAGTGAGGTTGGGCGCGCACTTCAAAGCAATACCACCCGGACGATCGGTTGCGTGGTCCCCTCTTTGGCAAACCCGGTCTACGCGGACGCGGTTCAAGGTGCGCAAGAGGCGTTTCGAATGGCTGGGTACCAGACCCTGCTTGTATGTACGAATTACGATCCCGAAATTGAAATGCAGGCCATTCGAACCCTGACCGCCAAGCAAGTCGACGGGTTTGTTCTGACAGTCAGCGATGCCCGCGCGAGCGACGGCTTGAAGTTAATTCAAAGCCGCGAAATACCGCATTGTTTGTTGTTCAACATGGCACCGGATGGTGAATACAGCTGGTCGGTTGATGATTGTTCGGCCGCAATGGCTGTGTCGGACGCGTTTGCCGAAAAGGGTCACCGTCATGTGGGCTTTCTGGCGCTCAAGTTCAAAAGCTCTGACCGCGCGCGCCAACGCTATGAAGGTTTTGTCGAAGGCAGTTTTCGTAATGGTATGATTAAGCCAGCCTTGCTGGAAATCGAGGAAGACAGCCAGAATCTGAATGACCTGATAAAAGAATTTCTGCGAACCAATCCGACCATGACCGGCATATTCGCATCCAACGACTTTCTGGCGCTGGCGGCGATCCGTAGCATCCGTTCGCTCGGGATGAATGTGCCAAGGGATCTTTCGATTGTCGGCTTCGACGGAATCGAAGTGGGCAAGATGGTAGAACCCAGCCTGGCGACGATATTAACCGATCCGAGAATGATGGGTGACGGCGCCGCCAAGACCGTTTTGTCGATCATCAATGGCACGCCGCCGACCGACACGCCTGATCCCACACAATCATACAGTTTCCGCGCAGGGGGAAGTCTTGCCCCGGTGACCGCTGAAAGAGCAGACGACGAAAAGGTTGCAGCCTTTTCGTCGTCAAACAATCCAACCAAGAAGAACGCTAAATCCAACTGGAGAGACCAAAATGAGATATAAACTTGCAGCCGCCTTCATGACAATGACTATCGCGTCACCGGTTTTCGCCGAAGATGCCGTATGCTACAACTGCCCGCCGCAATGGGCCGACTGGGCGTCGATGCTGGAAGCGATTGACAAAGAAATCGACATCCAGATGCCGCATGACAACAAGAACTCTGGGCAAACCCTCAGCCAGCTTTTGGCCGAGAAAGACAATCCGATTGCCGACGTCGCTTATTACGGTGTGACCACAGGCATCAAGGCGGGCAACGAAGGCGTGGCCGCCGCCTACAAACCCGCCAAGTTTGACGAAATTCCCGATGGACTCAAGGATGCGGATGGCAAATGGTTCGCCGTTCACTACGGCACCCTCGGCTTTTTCGTGAATGTGGATGCCTTGGGCGGTGCTGCGGTGCCGCAATGCTTTGCCGATCTGACCAAACCTGAATATCGGGGCATGGTCGGCTATCTTGATCCATCATCGGCCTTTGTCGGCTATGCGGGTGCGGTTGCCGCCAACATCGCCTTTGGTGGCGATCTGGACAATTTCGACCCGGCGATCAAATACTTCAACGACCTGGCTGCAAATGATCCGATCGTGCCCAAGCAGACGTCCTATGCGCGGGTCGTATCCGGTGAAATACCGATCCTGTTCGACTATGACTTCAACGCCTATCGCGGCAAATACGAAGAAGATGGCAATTTTGAATTTGTCCTTCCCTGCGAAGGCTCTGTCAGGGTGCCATACGTGATGAGTCTGGTGAACAACGGTCCGCATCCGGATCTGGGCAAACGGGTTCTGGATTTCATTCTGTCCGACAAGGGGCAGGCGATTTGGACAAATGCCTATTTGCAGCCTGCGCGCCCGGTCGAATTGCCTGCAGACGTGGCCGCAAAGTTTCTGCCCGCCAGCGACTATGAGCGTGCCGTTGCAGTGGATTACGCCGAGATGGAAAAAGCGCAAGCCGGCTTTGGCGAACGCTACCTTTCCGAAGTCCAGTAACCTTGCTCTGAAAGGAGGGGCCGGCACAAATTCCGGCCCCTGCCCTACCTCATGTCAAACCGACAATTCGTTCTGGCGTGCCTGACGCCACTATTCATCTTCTCGCTGGCTTTTCTGGCCCTGCCCTTGGTGCGCCTGTTCCTGGCCTCGGGTGAGGGTGAGAATGGCTGGGCTATCTATCTCGATATCCTTCGTAAACCGCGCTATCTCAACACGCTTTGGATGACGGTTCTGGTGTCAATCTCGGTGACGTTTACGGCGCTGGCGATATCAACCACGGCGGGCATGTTCCTGTCACGCAACCGGTTTCGCGGGCGGGGTGTGCTTTTGTCGATCATGACGCTGCCGCTGGCATTTCCCGGTGTGGTCATCGGGTTTCTGATCATCTTGCTTGGCGGGCGTCAGGGGCTGATCAACCAGATCACGCCGGGTCACGTGGTCTTTGCATATTCGGTCATCGGCTTGTTTCTGGGATATCTCTATTTCTCGATCCCACGGGTATTGCTGACCGTCATGGCCGCCGCCGAGAAGCTGGACCCACCGCTGGAGGAGGCTGCCCGTACACTTGGCGCATCGCCCTACCGTGTCGTGATCGACGTGATCCTGCCCGGCTTGATGCCTTCGCTGATCGCTGCAGGCGCAATCGCCTTTGCCACCGCCATGGGAGCCTTTGGAACGGCCTTCACGCTGGCCACAAACATCGATGTGCTGCCAATGGTGATCTACACGGAATTCACCCTGTCGGCCAATATCGCCATGGCCTCGGCGCTGTCCATTGTACTGGGTATTGTGACCTGGGCGTTATTGCTGATCGCGCGCAGCCTGTCGGGTACAACCGTCGCGGCGGGGGGGTAAGATGCACAAATCAAAAGCAAAAATGCTGCAACTGATCGTTACCCTAAGCGCATGCGCCTTCCTTTTCGTGCCCACGATCCTTTCGGTCATGGCAGGTGTCACCGCGAATTACTTTCAGGGTATTTCGTCAGGCCTTACCCTCAAATGGGTTTTCCGTGTGTGGGAGCTTTATGCCGATAGTATCTTTCTGTCGCTCTGGCTTGCGATTGCCTGTCTGTTTTGCACCCTTCTGATCGGCCTGCCTGCCGCATATGGGCTGGCGCGGCACCCCGGCTGGCTGTCGCGGATCTTGGAGGAGTTCATTTCGCTTCCTCTCGCCGTTCCCGGCCTTGCGCTGGCACTGGCGCTCTTGCAGCTTTACGGCTCAATGAAGGGGTTTCGCGCCTCATGGACCTTCATCCTTGTCGGGCATGTACTTTACACACTGCCCTTCATGGTCCGCTCAATTCTGGCGGTCCTGGCAGCCATAGACCTCAAAACGCTTGAAGAAGGGGCTGCCACCCTTGGCGCATCGCCCTGGCAGAGGTTTCGTGACATCGTCGTGCCCAACGCCATGCCGGGTATCCTGGCAGGCGCGCTGACGGTCGTGACGCTGTCGATCGGCGAATTCAACCTGACCTGGATGCTGCACACGCCTTACCTGAAAACCCTGCCCGTCGGGCTGGCAGACAGCTATGCCTCAATGCGCCTTGAAGTGGCCTCTGCCTATACACTCGTCTTCTTCGTTCTCATCGTTCCACTATTAATGGCCATGCAATGGGCCTCGGCGCGTGCGCAAAGGATTGCTCAATGACCCTTCGCCTGACCAATACCGCCAAAACCTATCCCGATGGGACAAAGGCCCTGATGCCAACGGATCTGACCGTTGAGACGGGTGAAGTGGTATCGCTGCTGGGACCTTCGGGATGTGGCAAAACCACCTTGCTGCGGATCATTGCCGGGCTGGAAACACCTGATACAGGCGGCGAGATCTGGTTTGATGACGACAACGTCACCGCCCAACCGGTAGAGCGGCGCAATGTCGGCATGGTCTTTCAGTCCTATGCCTTGTTCCCCAACATGTCGGTGGGTGCCAATGTTGGCTATGGCCTGAAAATGCAAAAACTGTCAAAGCCTGAAATCGACGCCCGCGTCACCCAGGTGCTCGAGATGTGTCAGCTTGAAAAGTTTTCACATAGGTCAATCTCGGCACTTTCTGGCGGGCAGCGCCAAAGGGTGGCTCTTGCGCGTGCCATAGCGCCGCGTCCAAGGCTGCTATTGCTGGATGAACCGCTCTCGGCGCTGGATGCAGCCTTGCGCGAAACCTTGCGGGATGAGCTGGCAATTCTGCTTCGGAAATTTCAGATCACCGCCATTTTCGTGACCCACGATCAGGACGAAGCCATGGCAATCGCCGACCGCGTCGCCGTGATGGCAGAGGGCCGTGTCGTTCAAAGCGGCACCCCCGAAGAGCTTTACCGCAATCCGACATCAGCCTTTGTGGCCGGGTTCGTCGGCAATGCGATGCAGTTGCACGGCACGCACGACGGGATGCTGTTGAAACTCTCCGGCGGCGTTTTACCCTTGGGGCGTGATGGTACCGGGCAAGATATCTTTGTTCGTGCCGAGGATGTCCTGATTGATTCAAGCGGACCGCTCAAGGGGCAGGTTGAAACGGTCACATTCCTTGGCACCCATTACCGTGTCGGGATCGGTGGCCTCATGCCGGAAATCCTGATCTCGATCTTTCCCGGCCAGAGCGCGCCGCGCATCGGCGAGACGGTACAAGTCTCGATCAAACCTGAAAGCCTGATGTTGCTTCCTCAGACAGGGCGCGGCAAATGACAAAGATCATCCAGATATCAGACCCCCACATCGTGCCTCATGGCCAGCTTGCTTATGGGCGTGTGGATACCGCACCCCCGCTGGCGGAATGCGTGGCAACGATCAACCGGATGCTGCCGCTGATCGGCCCGATAGACATGGCAATTGTCACCGGAGATCTGACCGATTTCGGAACCGCCGAGGAATATCGCAGGTTTCGCGACATCATGGCGCAACTCGAAGTTCCCTATCAGGCCGTTCCCGGAAACCATGATATCAGGGACGCGATGCGTGCAGCGTTTTCGGATCAGGACTGGATGCCGAAAACGGGGGCCATAAACTGGCGACATGATCTGGCAGATCTGACGCTGATTGGACTGGATTCAACCGTTGACGGCGCATCGCACGGACATCTGACCGAAGCAACACTGGCCTATCTGCGAGAACAGCTATCCGATCTGAAGGGGCGACCTGTCATCGTGGCCCTTCACCATCCGCCGTTTTTAACCGGAATCGAAAAGATGGATATCCAGAACCTGCGCGAAAGCCGCCCGCTTGCAGAAATTCTGTCGGCCTACACTGGCGAACTCAAGCTTATTTGCGGCCATGTTCATCGCAATATTGTCAGCATCTTCGGTGGTGTTGTCTGCCAGATCGCACCGGGCACGTCGCATGCTGTCAGTATGGACCAGCGTATCGGTGCGCCCAACTGCCTGACCAAGGAACCTGGCGGGTTTTTATTGCACGAAATGCGCTCTGGCCTTGTAACTCACACCATACCGATCGGTCAGTTTGACGGACCTTGGCTTTTCTATTCAGATGCGCGCGAATGACCAGGCGCTACTATTCAAATAGCGAGTCCTGTCAACATTCTGAGTAATTGAACCGCAGTTTTCCCCTGTCAAACAAGGAAAACGCGCGGGGCAATCGCCCCGCGCGCGGTGGTCTTCCGGGAGTGGTAACCTAGTCTTACCGGTCGCTGCCGCGCGACTGCTTCGGCGCGGCG
>JAOUMG010000112.1 GCA_029881635.1 Paracoccaceae bacterium
CGAAATCGCCGGTTCCGCGCCCGGTACGCTCCCTTGTTTCCAGCCAGGCGCGGCGAATGGCCGGGCGGGTGATGCGGGTCCGGTGGTGGATGGCGGCGGGCAGGATGTCGGGAATGCTGGGTGGGTGGGGGTCATGCGAGAACGGTCGTGTGGCGACAATGCGGTCCCCTTCGACATCAACCTCGAAGGCACCCCAGTGGCTGGATGTTACCTTGGTCTTCCGTTCGGGATGTTCTGACATCGCCTGCCCCCTGCGTCATGATCTGCGCAGGCTATCCGTGGCAAATTAGTTGCCCGGCCACAAGTGGACCGGGCTAGAATTTCATCCCCGCCCGGTCATCCTGGCCTGCCCATCTGCTTAGGCGGCTTGGGCCTTGGTGGTAAATCGCCCATAAAAGCTTTCGCCCTTGGCGGCCATGTCGCGCAGCAGCGCGGGGGCTGTGAAGCGATCACCATGCTGCGTAACCAGCGCGTCACAAAGATCGACCGCGCGGGCTGCGCCCAGCATGTCGAGCCAGCTGAACGGCCCGCCCGACCAAGGGGCAAAGCCCCAGCCGAGAATGGCACCGACATCGCCTTCGCGGATGTCTTCCAGCACGCCGTCCTCCAACGCCCGCACCGCTTCGAGCACCTGTGCGAAAAGCAGGCGATGCTGGACTTCGGTCAGCTCGGGCTGGGTGTCTGCGGCGGGGTAGGCGGAGGCGAGACCGTCCCAGAGCCCGGTGCGCTTGCCCGCCTCATCATAGGCGTAAAAGCCCGCGTTTGATTTGCGCCCCAGACGGCCCTGATCGGCCATCGCGAAAAGAACCGCATCCACGGCGCCATCAGGATAGGCGTCGCCCATCGCGAGCTTTGTCGCCTTGGCGATCTTGACGCCGAGATCGATCGAGGTTTCATCGACCAGTTGCAGCGGGCCGAGCGGCATACCGACCAGCTTGGCTGCGTTTTCGACCAATGCCGGTTCGACCCCTTCGGCAACCATGCGGATGCCTTCGTTGATATAGGGAATGATGCAGCGGTTGGCGTAGAAGAACCGTGCATCATTGACGACGATGGGGGTTTTGCGGATCTGGCGGACGAAATCGAGCGATTTGGCGACAGCGATGTCTCCTGTTTCGCGGCCCTTGATGATCTCGACCAGCAGCATCTTGTCGACCGGGCTGAAGAAGTGGATGCCGATGAAATGGTCCGGGCGTCCGGATGCTTTGGCCAGGTCACTGATCGGCAGAGTCGAGGTGTTGGTGGCAAAGACCGCATCCTTGCCCAGAACCGCCTCGGCCTTGGCCGTGACCTCTGCCTTGACACCCATGTCTTCAAAGACCGCTTCGACCACGAGATCACAACCCTTGAGCGCTGCATAGTCGGTGGTGGCTGTGATCCGGCCCAGCACCTCTGCCTTTTTCTCGGCAGATACTTTGCCACGCTTCATGCCTTTGTCGAGGATGCCCTCGGCATGGGATTTGCCCCGGTCGGCGGCGTCTTGTGCCGCGTCGATCAGCACCACCTCGATCCCCGCATTGGCCGAGACATAGGCAATGCCCGCGCCCATCATTCCCGCACCGAGCACACCGACCTTTTTTACTGTCTGGTCATCGACCTTCGGCCGGTTCGCGCCTTTTTCCAGCGCTTCCTTGTTGATGAAGAGGCTGCGGATCATCGCCGCCGAAGAAGGGTTCATCAGCACATTGGTGAACCAGCGCGCCTCGATCTTGAGCGCGGTATCGAAGGGCACCAACGCGCCTTCGTAAACGGCCGACAGCAGCGCCTTGGCGGCAGGATAAACCCCCATCGTTTTGCCGTGTACCATGGCCGAGGCGCCGACATAGGTCATGAAGCCCGCCGGATGGTACGGCGCACCGCCGGGCATCTTGTAGCCCTTGGCGTCCCAGGGCTTGACGATATCCGCGTCGGTTGCATTCAGTACCCACTCCTTGGCGCGGGCCAAAAGCTGGTCGGGGGCGACGACTTCGTCGATGATACCCGCTGCCTTGGCCTTTTTGGGGTCGGACAGCTTGCCCTCAAGCAAGAAGGGCGCCGCCGCCATCGCCCCCATTTTGCGCACGAGTCGTGTGGTGCCGCCGGCACCGGGGAAAATACCCACGAGGATTTCCGGCAGGCCGATCTTGGCCTTCGGATTGTCGGCAGCGATGATGCGGTGGCAGGCAAGCGGAATTTCGAGCCCGATCCCGAGACCGGTGCCGGGCAGGGCGGCGACAATCGGTTTGCCACCTTTCTTGGTTTTGAAATCCATCCCGCCGAGTTCGATTTTTCGTTCCAGCGCGTGAAACGCCATGATTCCTTCGAAAAGGCCCCGCGCCGGATCGTCGCCCGCGCTTTCCTTCATCTTGGCGATGATGTTCAGGTCCATGCCTCCGGCGAAATCTTTCTTGCCAGAAGTCAGGATCACGCCTTTTACGGCGGGATCGGCCAAGGCCTTGTCGATGAAACTTTCCAATAGATCGCGGCTGTCGAGGTTCAGCACGTTCATCGACTTGCCCTGCACATCCCAGGTGATGGTGGCGACGCCGTCGGCGTCCACGGCATAGGTAAAATCGGTCATGTGTTCTCTCCCTGATAGGGTGTGCCGTTCTTGTGGGTGAAGCTGGCCTTGCCATCCTTCAGTTCCACTTCCAGATCGACATCGGAATAGGTGGCGCGTTCGGGGTTCATGCGGGACCCGATCACGAGGAACCGCGCCTCGGTGCCCGTCTTGTTGATGAAATGATGGCCGTTCGGATCGCCCGCCGGAAAGGCGGCGCAATCGCCGGGACGCATGACGGTTTCACCCTCATCCTGTACCAGCGTGCATTCGCCCTGGGTCACCATGACGAATTCATCCTCACGGTGATGCCAGTGGCGCAGCGATGACAGTGCGCCGGGTGACAGGATCACCTCATTCGCGCCAAACTGCGTAAGACCGCCCGCATCGCCAAGGCGCAGTGATGCGCGACCGGCCATCTGTCTCGCATAGGGTTCAGGGTAGATGGAGCCGGTCTTTACCGGCACCTTGCTTTTATCGATGATGGGCATGGCTCAGACCCGTTCGATGATCGTAGCAGCACCCATGCCGGACGCGATGCAGAGCGTGGCGAGGCCCGTGCCCTTGCCGCTGCGTTCAAGCTCGTCAAGAAGCGTGCCGATGATGATGGCACCTGTGGCGCCAAGGGGGTGACCCATGGCGATGGAGCCGCCATTGACGTTGACCTTGGAGTTGTCGACATCGAAGGCCTGCATGAAGCGCAGGACAACGCTCGCGAAGGCCTCATTCACCTCGAAAAGGTCGATGTCACTGATCGACATACCGCTGTCTTTGAGGATTTTTTCGGTCACCGGCACCGGACCGGTCAACATGATCGTCGGGTCGGTGCCGATTTTGGCCGTGGCGCGGATACGGGCGCGGGGTTTCAGCCCGTGCCGCTGCCCGAATTCCTTGTTGCCGATCAGGACGGCAGCGGCCCCATCGACGATTCCGCTGGAATTGCCCGCATGGTGGATGTGGTTGATCCGCTCCAGATGCGGATATTTCATCAGCGCCACCTTGTCGAAGCCGGGCATCACCTCACCCATGGCCTGAAACGCCGGGTTGAGTGCACCGAGCGCCTGCATATCCGTGCCAGGGCGCATATATTCATCATGATCCAGAATCGGCAGACCGTTCTGGTCGCGTATGGTCACGATGGAATTGGTGAAACGCTTTTCTTTCCAGGCGTTTGCAGCGCGTTTTTGCGATTCCACGGCAAGTGCATCCGCGTCGTCGCGGCTGAACCCGTATTCGGTTGCGATGATGTCGGCCGAAATACCCTGCGGCACGAAATAGGTCTTCATCGCGAGCGATGGGTCGACAGCAATGGCAGCACCGTCAGAGCCCATGGCAACACGGCCCATCATCTCCACCCCGCCGGCGATATAGGCCTGGCCCGCACCGCCCTTCACCTGATTGGCTGCGAGGTTCACCGCCTCCATGCCCGAGGCGCAGAACCTGTTGATGGCAAGGCCGGGGATGGATTCGTCGAGATCGGACAAGAGCACCGCAGAACGTGCCAGACAACCACCCTGTTCGCCCACTTGGGTGACATTGCCCCAGATCACATCCTCGACGGCGTGCCCGGTCAGGTTGTTCCGGTCCTTGATGGCATTGAGAAGCTTGGCTGACAGCGCCACCGAGGTGACTTCATGCAGCGCGCCATCCGCCCGGCCCTTGCCGCGCGGTGACCGGGCTGCATCATAGATATAGGCTTCGGTCATTTACTGGCCTCCTCCTTCGGTGGTCTGAACGCAGGTCGCCTTGACCGTGATCACACGGGTCTTGAGCTCAGACTCGACGCGTTCGCGCGCGGCCTGACACAGGATTTCATTGGAGAATTGCAGCTCATAGGTTCTTACCTCATGCGGCACGTTTTCGGACGTGACGGTGTAGGCGAGCAGGATCATAACCCAGTTCATGTGACGCTCCTTGGTTTCAAGCCCGGTCCGAAGGGTTACCGGGCATCAGGTCATAGGGGTGTTTCCAGCCGGGCAGGGCGGCGATGCGGTCCAGCCAGCGGTCGATATTTGGCCAATCCTTGCGGTCAAATCCGAAGGGTTCGGGGTAGTAGAGATATCCGCAGCAGGCGACGTCAGCGATAGTCACCTGATCGCCGACCATCCAGATCTGCCCATCGAGATGGGAATTCAAAACGGTATAGGCCGCCTTCAGGCGGGCCTGCATGAAATTGATGACTTCGGCGGGGCGCTTGTCCTTTGGCAGGAAGTTCATCAGGAACCGCGTGGTGCCGGCCTGGCTTGACATTTTATGGTTGTCCCAGAAAACCCAGCGCAGGATGTCGCGTCGTTCGGCTGCTGAACGGCCGCCAAGCTTGCCGGTTTTCGAACTGACATAGTCCTGAATGACGCCTGATTGCGTCAGTGTCACATCGCCGTCGATCAAAACGGGGACTTCGCCCATTTCGTTGATGGCGCGGAATTCGGGGGTGCGGGTGGCTCCGTTGAAGAAATCGACAAATTCAGCCTCCCACTCCATATCGGCGAGTGTCAGGGTCAGCGCCGCCTTATAGGCATTGCCGCTTTCGCCGAAGCAGTAGAGTTTGGCTGTCATCGCGTGGTCTCCTTTTGGCCCGGTCAGCGCCGGACACTAATTTGTTGCCTTATGCGAGGCGAGCACCGAGCTCGGCTTTGAACAGGCGCAACCGGTGTGAAAGGTTGTCCTGATCTGTCACCGAGCCGAAGTTTTCGAACAGGAATGTTAGAGCCTCATCCGTTGAAATGTCTGACTTTTCCGCAAATTGGTTCAGCTTACGATAGGCGTCGTTGGTCATTGCGACCGGGAAGCGGCGTGTCAGTCGCAGGCGTTTTGGCATTGCTTCCTCCGTATCCCGAATCTTGGCTGCGTGAAAATCAAACCCAAGGCAAACTTTCGTGAATGTCCTGTCAGTGCGGAGCTTAGAACGCCTCAGCCCCAAGCGCCATCACTGGTTCGGCCCCCGATTGGATGCGGGCCAGATGAAGCGCCGTCGCGGGCAACTGGCGGGCCATGTAATAGCGCCCCGTCGCGATCTTGGTTTCGTAAAAGGTTTTGTCCGAGGCTTGGCCTGCCAGGGCCGCCATCGCCGCCTTGGCAGAACGTGCCCACATGAGGCCAAGACAGACATGACCGAAGAGGTGCATGAAGTCATATGACCCGGCAAGGGCGGCGTTGGGGTTTTTCATGCCGTTTTGCATGAAGAACATTCCGGCGGCCTGCAGGTCCTTGGAGGCTGCCTTGAGCGGATCAAGAAAATCTTTCCGAAGCGCTTCATCGCCTTCGTTTTCCTTGATGAAGTTTTTGACCATCTCAAAGAATGCCATGACATGTTTGCCGCCGTCCTGCGCCAGCTTGCGCCCCACCAGATCAAGCGCCTGCACCCCGTTGGCACCTTCGTAGATCATCGTGATGCGGGCATCGCGGGCGAACTGGGACATGCCCTGTTCCTCGATATAACCATGGCCGCCATAGATCTGCTGTGCGTTCACGGCCGTTTCAAAACCCTTGTCGGTCAGGAAGCCTTTGATCACTGGCGTCAGCAGCGAAATCATGCCTTCGGCGGCAGCATCGCCAGCGCGGTGCGATTTGTCGATGAGCGATGCCCCCCATAGCGTGAAGGCTCGCGCCCCTTCGAGAAAGCTTTTCTGATCCATCAGGTTGCGGCGGATATCGGGGTGGACGATCAGCGGGTCGGCCGGACCATCGGGGTTTTCGGTGCCGGTCACGGCGCGGCCCTGCAACCTGTCCTTGGCGTAGATGACGGCGTTTTGATAGGCAGGTTCGGCCACCGCGTAGCCTTGCAGACCGACGCCCATCCGTGCCTCGTTCATCATGGTGAACATGGCGCGCATGCCTTTGTGCAATTCACCGATGAGGAAACCTGTGGCCCCGTCATAGTTCATCACGCAGGTCGAATTGCCATGGATGCCCATTTTCTCTTCGATCTTACCTGCGGCCAGGGCATTTCTTCCGCCCAAGGATCCGTCATCCTTGACCAGAAACTTCGGCACGATGAAAAGCGAAATGCCCTTGGTGCCCTCGCCGCCACCCGGTGCCTTTGCCAGCACAAGGTGAATGATGTTTTCAGCCAGATCGTGTTCACCGGCCGAGATAAAGATCTTCTGCCCGGTGATCTTGTAGCTGCCATCCTCTTGC
>JAOUMG010000113.1 GCA_029881635.1 Paracoccaceae bacterium
ATGCGCGGCCTGATGGCCAAGCCGTCGGGCGAGATCATCGAGACGCCGATCATCTCGAACTTCAAGGAAGGTCTGACCGTTCTTGAATACTTCAACTCGACCCACGGCGCCCGTAAGGGTCTGGCCGATACCGCGCTCAAGACCGCGAACTCGGGCTACCTGACGCGTCGTCTTGTCGACGTGGCGCAGGATTGCATCGTGCGGATGCCCGATTGCGGCACCGAACGGGCGATCACGGCATCTGCTGCGGTCAATGACGGCGAAGTTGTTTCGCCGCTCAGCGAACGCATTCTGGGCCGGGTTTCGGCGGATGATGTGCTGGTTCCGGGGTCGGATGAAATTCTGGTTCGCCAGAATGAACTGATCGACGAACGCAAGGCCGATATGGTCGAAGCGGCAGGCGTTGCCTCGGTTCGTATCCGGTCTGCGCTGACCTGCGAAGCGGAAGACGGCATCTGTGCCATGTGTTACGGGCGCGATCTTGCGCGCGGTACATTGGTCAACATCGGTGAAGCGGTCGGCATCATTGCCGCCCAGTCAATCGGTGAGCCGGGCACCCAGCTGACGATGCGGACCTTCCATATCGGCGGTATCGCCCAGGGTGGTCAGCAGTCGTTCCTGGAAGCCAGCCAGGAAGGCAAGGTCGAATTCCGCAATGCCATGCTCTTGGAAAACGCCAATGGCGAGCTGATCGTCATGGGCCGTAACATGCAGATCGTCATTGTGGATGAGGCCGGTCAGGAACGCGCCAGCCACAAGGTCAGCTATGGTGCCAAGATCCACGTCAAGGACGGGGCCACGGTCAAGCGTGGCGCCAAGCTCTTTGAATGGGACCCTTACACCCTGCCGATCATCGCGGAAAAGGCGGGTGTGGCCAAGTTTGTCGATCTTGTCTCGGGCATATCCATCCGTGACGACACCGATGACGCGACCGGCATGACCCAGAAGATCGTGACCGATTGGCGCACGGCGCCAAAAGGCAACGATCTGAAGCCTGAGATTATCGTCAAGGACCCGGAAACCGGCGAGCCGATGCGCAATGACGCTGGCAACCCGGTCAGCTATCAGATGTCGGTTGACGCCATTCTGTCCATCGAAGACGGGCAGGAGGTTAAGGCCGGCGACGTGATCGCCCGTATCCCGCGCGAAGGCGCCAAGACCAAGGACATCACCGGGGGTCTTCCCCGCGTGGCCGAATTGTTCGAGGCCCGTCGTCCAAAGGATCACGCGATCATTGCTGAAATCGACGGATATGTACGCTTTGGCAAGGACTACAAGAACAAGCGCCGCATAACGATCGAGGCTGCAGACGAGTCGGTCCAACCCGTCGAATACATGGTGCCGAAGGGCAAGCACATTCCGGTTCAGGAAGGTGACTATGTCCAGAAGGGCGATTACATCATGGACGGCAATCCCGCGCCGCATGACATCTTGCGGATCATGGGAATTGAAGCGCTGGCTGATTATCTTATCGACGAAGTGCAGGATGTGTATCGCCTGCAGGGCGTGAAGATCAACGATAAGCATATCGAAGTGATCGTGCGTCAGATGCTGCAAAAATTCGAAATTCTCGACGGTGGCGATACCACGCTGCTGAAAGGCGAGAATGTCGACAAGGCAGAATTTGATGAGGCCAATGACAAGGCCATTTCCAAAGGCGGGCGTCCGGCAACTGGCGAACCGATCCTGCTGGGCATCACCAAGGCCAGCCTGCAGACACGTTCGTTCATCTCGGCCGCATCGTTCCAGGAAACCACCCGGGTCCTGACCGAAGCATCCGTGCAGGGCAAACGCGACAAGTTGGTCGGCCTCAAGGAAAACGTCATCGTTGGCCGTCTGATCCCGGCCGGTACCGGTGGGGCAACCCAGCGTATCCGCAAGATCGCCAGCGACCGTGACCAGAAGGTGATTGAGGCCCGCAAAGCCGAGGCAGAGCAAGCCGCGGCCTTGGCCGCCCCGATTGACGATGTGATGGAAGCCGAAGCCGATCTGGCCGCTACTTTCGAAAGCCGCGACTGATACCAGCGTCCAATCGACTGACAGTTAAGCCCTCCGCCCATCGGCGGGGGGCTTTTTTGTCGCCTGCCTCAATCAAAATCGTCGCGAATTAACCTGCAAGCCAGGTTGAATGTTCCGGTCGTTCGCCCTAGCGGTACTCCAAACAGAAATATGCACCCGGTCACCGGGCATATTCTTCAAGTGGAAAGCAGGCGGCACCGGCATGCAGATATCCGACAATTTGCGCGGTTCGATCTATATGACGCTCGCGATGGCGGCCTTCACCGTCAATGACACTTGCATGAAATCGGTAACCGTCGAAATGCCGCTCTATCAGGCCCTGGTCCTGCGTGGCACGCTGACCATGATTGCGCTTGTCCTGATTGCCCAAAGGATGGGCGGGTTACAGCTTCGAATGAGCAGGCCGGACATGCGCAGGATCGGCTACCGCTCCATCGGCGAGGTTGGCGGAACCGCGGCCTTTCTGACCGCGCTCAAACATATGCCATTGGCCAATCTTTCGGCGATCATGCAGGTGTTGCCACTGGCCGTCACCCTTGTCGCCGCGGTTTTCTTGCGCGAAAAAGTCGGCTGGCGACGGCTCTCGGCGATCTTGATCGGGTTTTTGGGTGTTCTATTGATCGTGCGACCAGGTTCGGTAGGATTTGACATCTGGTCGCTGGTCGGGCTGGCCGCCGTGGCCTTTGTGGTTTTGCGTGACCTTATCACCCGCCAGCTGTCGCCCAGCGTCCCCTCGGTGACGGTCGCTTTCTACGCGGCCGTATCTGTAACTATTCTTGGATTGGTAGGCGTGCCTGTAACCGGATGGGTACCGATTACGTTCAATATTGCGATGCTGATTGCAGGGGCTTCGGCCTTTCTGATCGTGGGTTATCTCGCGGTTGTCATGGCGATGCGCGTGGGCGAGGTCAGCACAGTTGCACCCTTTCGCTATACGGCCCTGATATTCGCTATCCTTCTGGGGTGGCTGGCCTTCCGGCAATTGCCCGATGTCTGGACCCTATCCGGGGCCGCTATCGTCATTGTCACCGGTGTTTATACGTTTTACCGCGAACGCCAGCTTGGCCAAAGGCTGGCCACGCCCGAAACGGCACCGCTGCGGGTGCGGTAAGCGCGGGTTTCGGCGCGCCCTGTCCTCTTTTCAGGCAAACTGTCAGGCGCGGCTCAACAGGGCAGGGGCTTGTGTTGACAACCCCCGCGACTCCCCCTATACGGCGCCCACTTGAGCCTGCGAAAAAGACTTCGCATGCGTGGGTATCAAAATTGAAGTGGTCATGATCCAGGCCTAGCGCCTCGATCCTCTGGAATTCCACCGTATCGTCCCTGCTAAGGGACGAATGCGGTTTTGGTGTTTTGTGAAGGCGCAAAATGCCGTCGAGAAGTGGCGCACCCGGGTCTGGGTGCGAGTATTGACGAAGATGCAACACGAGGAACGTGAATGCCAACGATCCAACAGCTGATCCGCAAACCGCGGGAGCCGAAAGTAAGAAGGTCCAAGTCGCAACACTTGGAATCCTGTCCGCAAAAACGTGGCGTTTGCACGCGCGTTTATACAACAACCCCGAAAAAGCCGAACTCGGCCATGCGGAAAGTCGCCAAAGTGCGCCTGACCAATGGTTTTGAGGTGATCAGCTATATCCCAGGCGAAAAGCACAACCTTCAGGAACACTCAGTGGTTCTGATCCGTGGTGGCCGGGTAAAAGACCTTCCTGGTGTTCGTTATCACATCCTCCGCGGTGTTCTCGATACGCAAGGCGTCAAAGATCGTCGCCAGCGTCGTTCGAAATACGGCGCGAAGCGTCCGAAATAAGGAGGGTCAGAGATGTCACGTCGTCACGCCGCTGAAAAACGCGAAGTACTGCCGGACGCCAAATATGGCGATAAAATTCTGACCAAATTCATGAACAACCTTATGGTTGATGGCAAGAAATCGGTCGCCGAACGTATCGTCTATAATGCGCTTGAGCGTGTTGAAGGCAAGCTGAAGCGTCAACCGATCGAAGCTTTTCATGAAGCGCTGGAAAACGTGAAGCCATCGCTCGAAGTGCGGTCGCGTCGCGTTGGCGGTGCCACCTATCAGGTGCCCGTCGAAGTGCGCCCCGAACGCCGCGAAGCGCTGGCCATCCGCTGGCTGATCATCGCTGCGAAAAAGCGTAATGAGAACACGATGGAAGAACGCCTTGCAGGCGAACTTCTCGATGCCGTGAACTCTCGCGGTACTGCCGTGAAAAAGCGCGAAGACACACATAAGATGGCCGACGCAAACAAAGCGTTCAGCCATTACCGCTGGTAATTTTTTTAGCCTGAGGCAATCCAATGGCACGCGACTATCCACTTAACCGCTACCGTAACTTCGGCATTATTGCCCATATCGATGCGGGCAAGACCACAACGACCGAACGGATTCTGTTCTATACGGGAAAGTCCCACAAGATCGGTGAGGTGCATGATGGCGCCGCAACGATGGACTGGATGGAACAGGAGCAGGAGCGGGGGATCACGATCACCTCTGCTGCCACCACCACGTTCTGGCAGCGCACCGAAGATCCGTCGACTGCGGCGGATCAGAAGTACCGCTTTAACATCATCGACACACCAGGCCACGTTGACTTCACCATCGAAGTTGAACGTTCCTTGGCAGTGCTCGACGGTGCTGTCGTGCTTTTGGACGGTAACGCCGGTGTTGAGCCTCAGACGGAAACCGTCTGGCGCCAGGCAGACCGTTACAAGGTGCCGCGCATCGTTTTCGTCAACAAGATGGACAAGATCGGTGCCGACTTCTTCAACTGTGTGAAGATGATCCGTGAACGGACGGGTGCCAACCCGATGCCGGTTCAGTTGCCCATCGGTGCGGAAGACAAACTCGAAGGCATCATCGACCTGATCACCATGGAAGAATGGGTGTGGCAGGGCGAAGACCTTGGGGCTTCCTGGAAGCGTCAGCCAATTCGTGATGAGCTGAAGGCTCAGGCCGAAGAATGGCGTCACACCATGCTCGAACAGGCTGTCGAGCTGGATGACGACGTGATGGAAGCCTATCTTGAAGGGGCCGAACCGGATGCCGACACACTGCACCGGTTGATCCGCAAGGGCACGCTGGCGATGAAATTCGTACCGGTTCTGGCCGGATCGGCGTTCAAGAACAAGGGCGTTCAGCCCATGCTCAACGCCGTGATCGATTATCTGCCGAACCCTCTCGATGTTCCGGCATATAAAGGCTTCCTTCCCGGTGATGAAACGGAAACCCGTAACATCGCCCGTTCCGCTGACGATGCACAGCCCTTCTCGGCACTGGCATTCAAAATCATGAACGATCCATTCGTCGGTTCGCTGACCTTTACCCGGATCTATTCTGGCGTCGTCAAGAAAGGCGACCAGATGCTCAATTCGACCAAAGGCAAGCGCGAGCGTGTCGGCCGGATGATGATGATGCACGCCATCAACCGCGAAGAAATCGAAGAGGCTTTTGCCGGTGACATCATCGCATTGGCCGGTCTGAAGGAAACCACCACGGGCGACTCGCTTTGCGATCCGCAAAAACCGGTGGTTCTGGAAACCATGACCTTCCCGGAACCGGTGATCGAAATCGCAGTGGAACCGAAGACCAAGGCCGACCAGGAAAAGATGGGCATCGCTTTGGCCCGTCTGGCTGCCGAAGATCCGTCCTTCCGGGTTGAGACCGACTTTGAAAGCGGTCAGACGATCATGAAGGGCATGGGCGAACTTCACCTCGACATCCTCGTCGACCGGATGAAGCGCGAATTCAAGGTAGAGGCAAATATCGGTGCGCCGCAGGTGGCATACCGCGAAACTGTCAGCCGCGAAGCCGAGATCGACTATACGCACAAGAAACAGACCGGTGGTACCGGCCAGTTCGCCCGGATCAAGATTGTGATCTCTCCGACCGAACCGGGCGAGGGGTACAGCTTCTCGTCCAAGGTTGTCGGCGGCAACGTGCCGAAGGAATACATCCCCGGTGTCGAAAAGGGCATCAAGTCGGTGATGGATTCCGGTCCATTGGCCGGGTTCCCTGTCATCGACTTCAAGGTCCAGCTGCTCGACGGTGCCTATCACGACGTTGACTCGTCCGTTCTCGCCTTTGAAATCGCAGCCCGTGCGGCGATGCGTGAAGGCATGAAAAAGGCCGGTGCAAAGCTGCTGGAACCGATCATGAAAGTCGAAGTGGTAACACCCGAAGAATATACTGGTGGTATCATCGGCGATCTGACCAGCCGTCGTGGCATGGTTCAGGGTCAGGACACCCGCGGCAATGCCAACGTGATCAACTGCATGGTGCCGTTGGCCAATATGTTCGGTTACATCAACAACCTGCGCTCCATGTCTTCCGGGCGCGCTGTGTTCTCGATGCAGTTCGACCATTACGAAGCCGTTCCGCAGAACATCTCGGACGAGATCCAGAAGAAATACGCATAACGTGGTGGGCGCTTAGCCCACCCTACAACCCCCGTAGGGTGCGTGACCTCACGCACCACCACAAAGACAGGAGGCCGCAATGGCAAAGGCAAAGTTTGAACGCAATAAACCGCATGTAAACGTTGGCACGATTGGTCACGTTGACCATGGCAAGACGACGCTGACGGCAGCGATCACGAAGTATTTCGGTGATTTCAAGGCCTATG
>JAOUMG010000114.1 GCA_029881635.1 Paracoccaceae bacterium
TCATGGCCAAGCCGAATTGCGGATCGCGGCGGATATTAATGATAAGTTCTGCGATCGGTTTTGGGGCAAGCTTTTCCACCAGAAAGCGGTTGGTCACAGCATCAGGATTAAATTCGGCGACAGCTTTCGGCATCGCCTGCAGCGCCAGTTCAAGTATGCGATCATCTGAGATTCCGACAGCCACCGCGCCGGCCTCTGATTTATGGGCGAGCTTTGGACCCAGCATCTTCAATACGACCGGAAAGCCTATTTCGCGCGCGGCTGAAATGACATCCTCGCGGCAGGCAACACGACCTTCGGGGATTTGCAGGCCAAGGGAGGAAACCAGCGACTTTCCGTCAGCCTCTTCTAACGTCTGACACAATGTCAGCGGTGCCCCGATCAGCAAGCTTTCTGTCTCTGCCGCAAGTATCCGGTTGCGTGCGGCACCCCAGTTTGTGGCGTTATTCAGGGCGTTGACCGTTTCGGCCAACCCCTGCATAGGTGCCACACCTTTGGACACCAGCCATTCGCGGGTGGACAGGTCGATGTTTTCGGGCAGGGTCGCGCAGATCGCAGCTGGAATGCCCTTGGTGGCAGCGATGAACGCCCCCGCATCCGTAAGATAAGAACCTTTGGATTCGTCCAACCCTTCAGCCGGGTAGTCCTGTACAAGAACCGCCGAATGGGCCGATGACAAGGCAATCGACCGGCTAAACACCGGTGCTGTCCGGGCGGCATCGCCCCAGATCGGGGTGGTGTAGTCAAGCGGGTTGGATACGGTCGCGATGTCAGGCAGAAGGCCCGCGATTTCTTTGGCTGCGGAAGGGGTGAATGCGGGAAAGTCCAGCCCGGCCTTTTCGGCATGATCCGCAAGCATCGTTGCCCCGCCGCCCGAGCAGGTGAACCCCATCGCGCGATTTCCGGCGGGAATGCCGGCTACGCAGATAAACTTAAGTGTTTCAATAAGTTCAGAAGGGGTGTTGACACGAATAACGCCCGCCCTCGCAAAGAGCGCGTCGTAAAGGTCATCCGCGCCCGACAGTGATCCGGTATGGCTAACCGTCAGCGAGGCGCCGATTTTGGAAGAGCCGGATTTCAACGCAACGACAGGGATGTTTTGTCTTAATGCCTTCAGCGCCGCGCTTTCAAAAGCCCGGATGTCATGCAGCCCTTCGATGTGAATTCCGATTGCACGCACCGCCGGGTGATCGGCCAGATGGTCAACGAAATCTTCGATCCGCAGAACCGATTGGTTTCCTCCCGAAATCATATGGGTCAGCGGCAGCGAGCGCTGCGCCATGGTGATGTCAGAGGACAGCATCCCGCTTTGGGTGATTATTGCGGCGCCGTATCCGGGGGAGGTGCCCCCATGCGCAAACGGCCAAAGTGCGCAACGGTCAATGTAGTTGATGACCCCGTAGCAATTCGGACCCACCAGCGCGAGGTTTCCGGCGGCCTCGACCAACGCGTGCTCCATCGCCTGACCATCTGCGCCAGCTTCGCGAAACCCGGCTGAATAGCAAACGATGCCGCCAGCGCCCATGGCGGCCAGACGGGCTGTGCTTTGGATGGCCGCGGGTGCCGGTACAGCCATAAATGAGGCATCCGGGGCCTCGGGCAAGTCGTCAACCGAGGCGAAGCACCGATAACCGCCTAAGAATTCGCGACGCGGATTGACGGGCCAGATGGCGCCTTTGTATCCAATCCGTTCTGCTTCGCGAATTGCGACTTCGGCGTCGCGCCCACCAAAAAAGGCGATATGGCGCGGGTTAAGAAGGCGCACCAGATTGTTGCGGCGTTCCGGCGTCATGCGCCCAACGGTCTGAGTATGGAGCGGGTAATGATGTGGCGCTGAATTTCCGAAGTGCCATCCCAGATGCGTTCCAGGCGGCTGTCGCGCCACAGTCTTTGGATCGGCAATTCCTCCATCAGTCCCATGCCGCCATAGATCTGTACCGTATCATCGGCGACCCGTCCCAGCATTTCCGAACAGTAGACCTTGACCATCGCCGCATCCGCATCGGTCATGATACCGGATTCAGCGCGCGTCACGGCATCCGCCACAAGCAAATCTGCCGTTCGCAGACCGATGGCCATATCGGCCAGCCGGAACCCGGTTGCTTGGAAATTGCCGATGGGTTGTCCGAACTGGCGGCGATTTGCAGCCCATTCGCTGGCCAAGCCCATCAATCGTTCCGCTTTGCCGCAACAGGACGCACCAACCCAGATGCGGCCCATTCCCAGCCATTTTCCGGCAAGTTCAAATCCTTTGCCTTCTTCGCCCAGTATTTGACCCGGTCCCAGCCGAACATCGTTGAACGAAAGCTGGAAGGTTTTATAGCCACGGTAGCTGACGCAGCGGTTACCTTCCTGTATTTCGAAGCCCTTGATCCCCACATCGACCAGAAAGGCGGTTATCCGTTTGCGGGGGCCGCGCTTGGTTTCATCCAAACCGGTTGCTGCAAAGACGATGGCGAAATCGGGCATGCACGGGCCTGAAATAAAATGCTTTGACCCGTTCAATATCCAGTCGTCACCATCCCGCCTGGCGTTTGACTTCATGCCTAACGCGTCCGACCCAGCCTCAGGCTCGGTCAAGGCAAAGAGCTCGCGTTTTTCAGCGCGGACGCAGGGCATCAGGTATGTTTCGATCTGATCGCCCTCGCAGGCCAGCAGGATTTCGGTGGGCCGCCCGATCCAGCTATGCAAGGCGTGGCTGGTCTTGCCGTATTCGCGTTCAATCAATCGCATCGCCGATTTCGACAGGCCGCCGCCGCCTATGTCGTCAGGCAGATTTGCCGAATACAACCCCGCATCAATCGCACGCTTTTCGATCTGGCGACCGAGGTCCACGGGTACTTCGCCGAGTTTGTCGACCATGTCTTCATGCGGATAAATCTCCGCCTCCATGAAGGCGCGGACGGTGCTGAGCAAAAGCTCGTTTTCGTGCGAATGATCAAGTGTCACGCTTTTCTCCGGGCTGGTTCATGTGTCAGATTTGGCGCGAAGGCGCGAAGCGACGGTCATAGCGGTGAAGGCGATCAGGGTAATGAAAATCAGGACCACCGCAGCGGCAGCCACTGTTGGGTCGGTGTTTTCGCGAATACCATTCCAGATGCGGCGGGGCAGGGTGTAGACGTTGAACTTTGAGATAAAGAGCGTCACGACGATTTCATCCCACGAGGCAATGAAAGCGAATACCGCGCCTGCCAACACCCCTGGGCGGATCGAGGGCAGGATCACCCGGCGCATGGTTGTCAGGTTCGATGCACCTAAGTTACGCGAAGCCTGTTCCAGGCGCTGATCGAACCCGGCAAGTGACGCGGATACGGTGATCAGTGCAAGGGGTGCGGCCAGCACTGTATGGGCGAGGATCAGACCAGCATAGGTATCCAACAGCCCCATCGGAACAAAAACGCGGTAGAAGGCCATTGCCGAAATGATCGGCGGAATGACCAACGGCAAAAGCAAAAATGCCCTGACAGCTTCGCCTGCCTTGGACGATACGCGCCAGAGGCCAATAGCGCAGAAAGTGCCAAGCGCTGTGGCCAACCCAGCCGAGGCAATCGCAATGATAGCGCTTTGTCCAAAGCTGGACAGCCATTCAGGGCTGGTGAACAGGTACCGGAAGTGGCGCAATGAAAATGTATCGGTCGGCATCGACAGAAACCGTTTGGGTGTTAGCGATACCGGAATGGCAATGAGGGCAGGCAAGACCAGAAACAGCAACAAAATCCAGGCCGCTGTGCGATTGATGTGTTCAAACAGGCCCTTTTTCATGTGCGTGCCCCGCCGAAAATTGTCGACAGTTTCATGAAGCGTGACATCACGAACAACAGCGCCAGCACACCCGCCAGCATCAGTGCAGCCAGCATGGCCGCTGTTCCCCACCGCAATGTCACCAGCAGTTGGACCGAAATATACTCGGCCACCATCAGCACCTTGCCCCCGCCAAGGATCGCAGGGGTTACGTAAAACCCCAGACTGATGATGAATACCAATAGGGCTGCTGCGATCAGGCCGGGTTTGGTCAGTGGCAGGTAGATGCGCCAGAATGTCTGCCCGCCCGTCGCCCCAAGGCTGCGAGATGCCGAAAGCACCCTTGTGTCGATGACTTGCATGGACGCCAGAAGTGGCAGCACTGCGTAAGGGACCATGTAGTGAACCATGCCGATGAGCACCCCAAGCTCGTTGCGCATGAATTCAATCGGCTGGGAAATCAGGCCGACAGCTTCGAGTGAATTGTTCACCAGCCCGTTCCGGCCCAGCAGCATCAGCCATGAAAATGTCCTGACCAGAACGGATATCCAGAAGGACACGAGCAGCAGTGCCAACATCCGGCTGCGGCTGCTATCGCGGACATGCACCATCGCATAAGCAATCGAATACCCCAGCAATACGCTGATGACCGTTGTCAGAATGCAGATGCGAAGCGTGGTCCAGATGATCCGCGCGAGCGAGGATTCCTCGGCAAACAGTGCGGCGTAATTACCCAGTCCCGGTTCCGGATCTGTAATGCTCAGCCAAAGAACATTGATGATCGGGCCCAAAAACAGCGTCAGCACCAGCGCCAGAAACGGTGCGACCAGAATCCAACCGGGGCTGAGACGTCTGAGAGGCCGGGCAACCACTGGCGAAAGCTCCTTTGGGGTTTGGTCAGGTTTCGGGTAAAAGGGCGGGGCCGGTTCTTCGCCCCCGCCAGTTCAGGAAGAGCCGACGGCACCAATGGCGCCGCCGGTCGGGAGGTTTCAGCTGATGGCGTCGAGAAAAGCGTTGACAGCGTCACCGCCGTTTTCGCCCCACCAGACAGGGTCGTTAAAAGCGATCTTGTCGATATTCATCGCCGAAGTGATGGCATAGGGCTGCTGGCCTTCCGGGATCTGTGCAAAGGCAGCCGGGTTTGAAGGTGTCATGCCAAGGCAGTCAAGCAGCTGCAATTGGGCATCCGGTTCCTGCGCCGTGGCGATGAACTTCATGATTGCCTCGCGCCCGGCAGGGTTGCCCTTTGGTACGATATAGGCGCCCGGCATAGCCAAAGCTTCGTTCATCACCAGTTTGTAGCGGCCATCGGTATCGTTTTCGATGTTCTTGCCGCGATTTTGCCAGACCATGCCCATGGATACTTCGCCATTGACCACCATCGAATGCGCTTCGGATCCGGACCCCCAGTAGAGGCTGTCATCTTTCATCGCCTTGATCTTGGCCAGCGCCCGATCCATGTCCAGCGGATAAAGCGCATCCTTGGCCACGCCGTCAGCCATCAAGGCAGCTTCGAGTGATCCGTTTGCCCATTTGTACAGCGACCGTTTGCCGGGGAATTTGGCGGTATCAAAGAAATCGGCCCAGGAATTCGGCGGGGTGTCCCCATAAGCCTCGGTGTCGTAGACGAAGGCATAGCCATAAAGGATGATCGAAACGCCATGCTCAAGCGCATAGTCCGGCAGGGTTTTGTCCTTGCTGACAACATCGTAATCGATCGCTTCCAGATGACCTGACGGGCCAAGCGCCACAGCATCGAAAAGGTCAGCGTCGCAGACATCGGCGGTGACATTGCCGCTGTCGACCATTTCCTTGATCTTACCCTGAAGCGGCCCTGAAGTATCAAACTTCAGCGGCATTCCTGTCGCCTCTGTAAAGGGTTTGCCGATGGCGTTGCCGTGGCATTCTTCGGACTGCCCGCCCCAGTTCCACATGACGATTTCATTGGCCGCGGCATGGGCATCACCAGCCATCACGGCCTGTGTGGCGACACCTGCCATCCCGCAAAGAATCAGGAAGCTGCGCCGATCCATTTTTCCGGCCTTGAATGCCTTGGCACCTTCGGCCACGGTTTCACGCATAAACTGCTTGTCGTGCATATTGGTTCCTCCTTGTTGACCGGTTGAATAAAGCCCGGTGTTTTGATGCGGGATTGGTTCCCGCACATTGCCGTTGGTCGCGTTAATCTTCATTCAGTTTTACCGCCGCCCGGTCAGACCAGCTAAGATCGACTTCATCGCCTGTCTTCAGGGGCTCGCCACTGCGCCAGGCATCGGCATCAACCTCGATCTCGTCCATTCCGGGGACCGTTACGTCGTATTTGATGACGGACCCAAAATAGGTAACGCTCCGGATGGTGCCCGTTGCGTTGGCGGGGGTCTTTCCTTGCCCCTTATGGGCGATATCGATCTTTTCGGGGCGGAGGGCAAAAAGCCCGTCGGGGCGTTTCAGGAAGTTGGATTTTCCAAGAAAACTCGCGGCGAACGCTGTCCGTGGATGCTGATAAAGCTCTTGCGGAGTGCCGACCTGTTCGACACGGCCGCTTTGCATGATCACCACTCTGTCGGACATCGACAGCGCCTCTTCCTGATCATGCGTGACATAGATGAACGTCGTGCCCACGCGCCGGTGGATGTCCTTAAGTTGTGCCTGCACCTCGACCCGAAGCTTTTTGTCGAGCGCGCCGAGGGGTTCGTCCAGCAACAGAACCGGCGGGGCGAAACACAGTGCCCGGGCAAGCGCGACGCGCTGCTGTTGACCACCTGATAACTCGGTGGGCAAGCGGTGGCCGAATTCGCGAAGCTGGACGAGATCCAGCATCTCATCGACCCGCGCGTCGATTTCTGATGCCGGGCGCTTTCGCACATCCAGCGGATAGGCGATGTTCTGA
>JAOUMG010000115.1 GCA_029881635.1 Paracoccaceae bacterium
TTGATGATGTATTGAGCAAACATTCATTTTTGTTGTGATCCGGACCGTTGTAGCCTTGCCGAAGCTTAGAGTTTCAGCAGGAAGAAAAGGAGACTGCCATGAGTTCGGCTATTTGCAACGATCATATTCCCGGACCCGCCTCGGGGGCTAACGGCCAGATGCTGATTTGGGCGGGGTTGGTGGTTTTGGGTATTCTGATAGGATTTTCTGCATCCCAGATCGGATCAGCGCGCGCGCTGAACCCGGACAATCCCTTGCCCCATGCCGGGATCGGCGCTGTCGAAGACTGGCACGGCAATGTCAGGCGTTCTGTGCCCGTCAATTGATGCGCGACGCGGGGTCAGGCACTATGCCTGACCCATCAGAGCTTTGTCGAAAGGATATTTCGTCAGGTTTTCGTACCCGGTGTCGGTGATCAGCACCTGCTCTTCAAGTTTGATTGAAAAGTCACCGCCTTCGGGTGAAACGAGCGCTTCGACACACAATACCATGCCGGGTTCGATCAGGTAGTCGAAAGCGCCGTCATTCCAAGCTTCCGGGTAGCTTACCAACGGCCATTCGTCGCATAGACCGGCCCCATGCATCTTGCATCCGTATTTCTGTTTCTGGAACTGATCGTCGAGCGTATGGCCGCCAAAGACCAGTTCCTTGATGCTGACGCCGGGTTTGAGCATATCCATGTTGGTCATGATATGTTCATGCGCGTGGCGCATGGCGTAGATCATCGAATTGGTGGGCTTTGCGTCGCCCACCCACCAGGTGCGCGAAATGTCGATGCAGATGCCGTAGGAACCGATCAGATCGGTGTCAAAGGCGACAATTTCGTTCGGCTGGATGATGCGTGGGCCACATTCCTGGAACCAAGGATTGGTGCGTGGGCCTGATGCGAGAAGGCGGGTCTCGATCCATTCGCCGCCGCGTTTGATGTTTTCGGCGTGCAGGACGGCCCAGACGTCGTCTTCGGACATGTTTCCCTGCGGCACACCTTCGCGGCAGGCTTTTTCCATTGCTGCCATCGACTTTTCGCAGGCATCATGGGCGCATCGCATCGCAAGGATTTCATCCGGTCCCTTGATGGCGCGGGTTTTTTCGGTGCATTCCTCGCCTTCCTCCACGGTAAAGCCCGCAGCATCAAGCGCGCGCAGGCCCTGAACCATGATCTTGTCCACCCCAAGCCTGCGGTTGGAACCGGCATGGGCGCGCATCAGCTCATCAACTTCGGCCACGAATTTGCTGGCCACCGGATGGCCCCGGTCACCGGTGGTGAAATAGAACATCGACGCGCCTGACCGGCTTTCGCGTACCAGCGGGTTGAAATCGGTGAGGAAGGGAGAGTTCTTGTAGTCCCAGATCACCATATAGCCATCGGCGCAGAGAAGCACGGCGCGGAAGGGGTTATGGGTATTCCAAAGCTGCATGTTGGTGCTGTCGGTGGCGTAGCGGATGTTGAGGGGGTCGAACAAAAGGATCCCCCCCCAGCCCCGGTCGACGATCGCCTGGGTCAGCCGCTTCCAGCGAAACTCGCGCATGTTTTGCAGGTTGGGCAAGGTCAGCCCGGCGGCCTCCCATTCGCGGAAGGCCAATTGCGTCGGCCCGATCTCGACCCTGTTATTGTCGTTGGGGCTGCCATCGGGAAGGGTCTCGCCCTTGGTCGGGTCGATCTTGCGGTGGTCTGAATAATGCTGGTCCATGGGGTGCCCTCTTGTTTGATCACAGGATGAAGCGCGAAGACTGCCCGTGTCCGTTCCGAAAGCGACCTGCGTTCAGTCCGTTTCCGGCTTTCCTTCCGGCATTGCGCTTTGCTAGGAAAGGCTATGGAACACGCCTTGCAATCCTTTCTGCCTTACGCCCCATGGGCTGATCCGGTGGCGCGCAAACTGCCCGGCGTACGCCCGCTGGAAATTGCTGACTGGATTGTCACCGACGATGCATTTGATGCGCAGATGCGGTTGCGTGATCGGTTGATTGCGGCAAATCCGGATGCGGTGCTGCGTATGGATGAGGCGGCACGCCCCGCAGCAGTTGAGCTGTTGAATATGGTGGCTGACGCTTTGGCTGGGATCCAAGGCTACAGCCATGAGGCTGCGGGTCTGCGGCGGCCCGACGGTGTTGTGGTGCCGCTGGACCGAAACGACCCGATGGCAACGCTCGGAAAGCTCTGTCAGGACGATTTCTGCATTCTGGAAAAGCGTGGGTCAGAGCATGTGCTGACCGCGGCGGTTTTGTGTTTTCCGGCAAGCTGGTCACTGGCCCAGAAATTCCTGCGGCCCCTGATCAGTATTCATGAGCCGGTGGCGAGCTATGATGAGGATATTGCCCGCCGGGTGCAGCGGTTGTTTGACGCAGTTCGGGTAGGGCAGGTGCTGTGGCGCGCCAATTCGCTGTTATATGCCGACCCCGATCTTCACCAGCCGCGCAATGAGGGCGAAAGCCGGCCGCGTCCCGGCCCAGCCGCGCCTTATGTTCGGTCTGAACGCCAGTGTTTGCGACGGTTACCGATAAGTGGGGCGGTGGTGTTTTCGATCCATACCTGGGTTGTGCACCGCAAGGATCTGACAGCCGAGCAGGAGGGGGATTTGCAGCGTCATATGCCCGGGGCCAAGCCGGAGCCCGCCCAATGAATGAGGTTGCCGCACAATATGAGGCCTATCCTTACCCTGAACGCGATCCGGCGGATGAACGCAAGCGACTGATAACCGGATCGCCGTCGCATCCTTTGGAGATTGATCACTTTGTATTCGGCGGGATGCGCGATTGGGCGCAGCCCTTGCGGGCACTTGTGGCCGGTGGCGGCACAGGGGATGCGCTGATCCAGATGGCGGCTGTTCTGACATCGGCGGGGCGGCCCTATGAGATCACCTATCTCGATCTGTCACAGGCGTCGCGCAAGGTCGCCGAAGCGCGGGCAGAAGTGCGCGGCTTGAAAGGGATCAAGTTCGTCACCGGCAGTTTGCTGGATGCGCCGGAACTGGGTCAGTTCGACTACATCGATTGTTGTGGTGTTCTGCATCACTTGCCCGATCCTCAGGAAGGGTTCGATGCGCTGGGCCGCGCGCTTGCGCCTACGGGCGGCATGGGGCTGATGGTCTATGCACCCTATGGCCGGAGCGGGGTCTATCCGCTGCAAGAAGCCTTTGGTGCCCTGACCGCAGGTCTGGACCCCAAAGCGCGGCTGGCCATGGCGCGCGCCATTTATTCGCGATTGCCGGGTGGGCACCCATTTCGCCGCAATCCGCATTTGTCGGATCATGAACAAAGCGACGCGGGATTTTACGATCTGCTTTTGCATTCGCAGGACCGTCCCTTTCTGATTGGTGAGGTGATTTCATCGCTGGATGCGGCTGGGCTGACCTATGCTGGATCGCCGCAGGCGGGGCTTTACGATCTTGCCGCGATGCTGCCAGAAGGCGTGGGCACGCACGAAATGCTGGATCTGCGTCAGCAGATGACATTGGCCGAAAAGCTGAACGGAACCATCCGGACCCATGTTCTCTATGCCAAGCCAGAAGGGGCTAAGGTGGTGGTTGCAGGCAAGGACCCGCTGTCAGTGCCCCATCTGAAAGGCGTGAGCGGGGCTGACATCGCCAGTCAGGTGGAAAAACACGGGCGCCTGACGATCACCCAGAATGGCGAAAAACAGGTGGTTGCGGTTGTACGGGAAGTAGCGCCGTTTTTGCGTCAAGTAGATGGGCGCAGGAGCTTGAAAGACATTGCATCCGCTGCCAAGATCGATGTTTTCGGGTTTTCATCTCTTTGGCGCCCGGTCGAGCGGGTTTTAACCGGCGCCGGGATACTGGTGTATTCGCGGTTGCTGACCTGATACCTGAAAGCCTTTGCCTTCTGTTGGTGTTTCCGCAAACTGCTGAAGGCAATAACCATCCTGCTGAGCAACCCTGAGTCTGGGTCATGATTCTTTCTGGCAGGGTGGTCGCCATCCAAGGTAACTTTGCGTTACCGGCAGGGGCTAAACCGAGCAATCTGTCGGGTGACGTTATCAAAGTTTGCGTTTCGTCCCAAATGCGGTGGTTCCGGCAGGTCGATGCGCGCGGTTCTGGACAGGATCGCGTCTGCGGCGATCTGGGTTTCCATACGGGCCAGTGCCGATCCAAGGCACATATGTGCCCCCTGACCAAAGGCCAAGTGGCGGTTGGGCTGCCGGTCAGGGCGGAAACTGTCTGGGTCATCAAACACCGCAGGGTCGCAGTTGGCCGCAGTCAGCCAGACGACGACAAGTGCGCCTTTGGGTATCGTCTGGCCGTGCATTGTCACATCCTGAAGCGCAAACCGGTCGACATTGCGGATCGAATTGCGCATTCGCAGCGTTTCCTCGACCGCGCCAGAGACTGGCAAATCGCCTCGGCGCAACAAATGCGCCTGTTCGGGAAAGGCATCCAGAAGCCGCACGAAATTCGTGATCAGGTTTGTGGTCGTTTCATTTCCGGCGAGTAACAGAAGCATTGCCATCGACAGAACTTCGTCCTCGGTCAGGCGTTGGCCTTCGACCTCGACTGTCTCAAACGCGGTGAGCAGATCGCCTTCGTGTCCCTTGCTCCGCCGTTCCGAAAGGAACTTGCGAAAGTAGTCGGTCATTTCGATACCCGCACGGCGACCGGTTTCAACCGTTGCCGGGTCAATTTCAGGTAACCAGGTCACGGCGCCGGAATTTTCGCCCAAGACGGCCGTCCATTTTCGGATCATCGGCATATCGCTTCGCGGCAGGCCAAGCACAGCGCAGATCATCGCGACAGTAATCTCAGCGGCGAAGTCTTCGACCAGATCGAAAGTGTCAACTCCAAGCGCAAAGGCCATGCGTTCATCGACAACTTTCTGGACGGCCGGCCGGAAGCTTTCGATTGCCTTGGCCATGAAGACACGGTTGCCGATCATGCGAAGACGGCGATGCTTATCCCCGGTCGCAGAGATCATGTTATTGAACAAGAATCCCAAATTGGCATCGGCAATGTCGCCACTACCCTGCAAGCTTCGATCTGACGAAAAAAGGTCGGGCGACAGCAGCACATGGCGGACGTCATCGTAGCGAAAGATGTGCCAGCTTTCGATCAGCCCCGGTGACAGTGCGTAGACCGGATGATGTTCGCGCATGGCAGCCAGAACCGGATACGGATCCTCGCGAAAACCGTCGTTTGCCAAGGCATCGAATTGGCGGTGCGGCATTCCAAATCACCTCATGTTTAGACCGTTTCCATGTGTCGCCACCAAAATAGATTGCGAATGAGGTCGAGATTACCAGAATTCTGATAATTGCCATCGTGTATCTGCCCGGCGCATGCTTTTCTCTGCGATTGCTCCGTTCTGGGTGGTTCATTCAATGTGGCTGGATCTGGGGAAAAACCACCGAGGATCAAACGAAAAGGCCCCGTCTCCGGGGCCTTTTGTAACGATATCACCCGTATCTCAGCAGCTGTAATACATCTGGTATTCAACCGGGTGCGGCGTGTGTTCGTAGGCGTAGACCTCTTCCCATTTCAGCGCCATGTACCCTTCGAGCTGGTCCTTGGTGAAGACATCGCCCGCGAGCAGGAAGTCGTGATCGGCCTCCAGCGCCTCCAGCGCTTCGCGCAGGCTGCCGCAAACGGTTGGGATTTCGGCCAGTTCCTCGGGGGGCAGATCGTATAGATCCTTGTCCGACGCCGGACCTGGATCGATCTTGTTCTTGATGCCGTCAAGACCGGCCATCAAAAGCGCCGAGAAACACAGATAGGGGTTGGCCGACGGGTCGGGGAAACGGGCCTCGACACGTTTGGCTTTCGGGCTTTCGGTCCACGGGATGCGGACGCAGCCCGACCGGTTGCGCGCGGAATAGGCGCGCAGAACTGGCGCCTCAAATCCCGGGATCAGGCGCTTGTAGGCGTTGGTCGAGGGATTTGTCAGCGCGTTCAGCGCCTTGGCGTGCTTGAGGATGCCGCCGATGAACCAAAGCGCCTCTTGCGAAAGGTCGGCATATTTGTCGCCGGAAAACAGCGGCTTGCCGCCTTTCCAGATCGACATGTTTACATGCATGCCTGATCCGTTGTCGCCCTTGATCGGCTTGGGCATGAAAGTTGCCGACTTGCCGTAGGCATGGGCGACGTTGTGGATCACGTATTTGTACTTTTGCATGTTGTCGGCCTGTTCGACGAGGCCACCGAAGATCATGCCAAGCTCATGCTGGGTCGAGGCTACTTCGTGGTGGTGCTTGTCGACCTTCATGCCCATGCGCTTCATGGTTGAGAGCATCTCACCGCGCAGATCCTGCGCCGCGTCGGTCGGGTTGACCGGGAAATAGCCGCCCTTGACGCCCGGACGGTGGCCCGAGTTGCCCATTTCATATTCGCTGTCGGAATTCCAGGAGGCGTCAACGGCATCCACTTCGAAGGAAACCTTGTTCATTGAGACGGAAAAACGCACGTCGTCGAAGAGGAAGAATTCTGCCTCGGGGCCGAAATAGGCAGTGTCGCCGATCCCGGTCGATTTGAGGTAGGCTTCGGCCTTGGTGGCGGTTCCGCGCGGATCGCGGCTATAGGGTTCGCCGGTGTCGGGTTCGACCACGTTGCAATGCACGCAAAGCGTCTTTTCTGCATAGAACGGGTCAATATAGACCGAGGATGTGTCGGGGATCAGCTTCATG
>JAOUMG010000116.1 GCA_029881635.1 Paracoccaceae bacterium
GTCATATGTTCATGCCTTTTATACCCATGTCACGTCGCCCAGAAATATATAACCCGCGCCGTAGATGGTTTTGATCAGGCGCGGATTTTTCGGGTCTTCGCCAAGCTTGGTTCTGAGCCGCGAGATGCGCACATCCATGGCCCGGTCAAAGCTTTCGCCTGCGGCACCGCCCAGGGATTCCTGCATCTGAGCCCGGCTGATCAGGCGCTTGGGACTTTCCAGAAAGAGCCTCAGTACCTCGCCCTCGGCATGACTGAACGGTACCTCTTCACCATTGCTGCGGACCAGGATGTAACGATCGAAATGGGCTGCCCAATCAGCGAAGTGGGCCGTGTCTGCACTACGGTCAGCATCGCTGCGCCCCTTGCGCAATCGCGCACGGATGCGGGCGACGACTTCAGCGGGATCAAAGGGCTTGATAATGTAGTCATCGGCACCAAGCTCTAGCCCTGTCACCCGGTCCTGCACCTGTGCCCGCCCGGAAATGATGATGATCGCGGCCCCGGATTCCAATGCCAGCCGATGCACCAGCGCCAGACCGTCGCGATCCGGCAGGCCCAGATCGACAAGGCAGACATCCGGCGTCGTCCGTTTCAGCGACGCCTCAAATTCCGTGGCGCGCGCATAGCAGGAGGTGCGAAACCCAGCCTCTTCGAGCGCGAGCGACAGCATCTGCCGGATTTCTGGTTCGTCATCCAGGATCGCGACATGCGCGCGCAGATCGGGGGAAGGGGTCATGCCGCATCCCTCAACGCCAGATGGGCGGCAAGATCGTCCATGGTGAACGGTTTGGTCAGTACCGGGATCACCCCTGCACGGATGCGCAACGTATCGCCGGGCGGCAGTGAGGTCATCAGCAACAGGCGCGCAGGATGACCGTGCGCAGCGAGGCTGGTGGCAAATTCGACACCATTGATGCCGCCCGGCAGGCTGATGTCAGACAGAATCAGATCCAGCCCCGGCAGATCGACAAGGTCCTGTGCTTCTTCCGCGCTGGCAGCCTCGACGACGTTGTGGCCCAGACCCCGCAGCATTTCGCGAACCTCCGTGCGGATCTCGTCGGTATCTTCGATCAGCAAGACCAATAGCGGTTTGCCAGCATCCGCTGCGACCCGGCGCAGAGGCAGGCGCAACGTCACCATGCCGCCGCCTTCGTCACGATTGGCCAGTTTGACCGTACCGCCATGCAGTTTGGTGTGATCATAGACCATCGACAGGCCCAGCCCCGAACCTTCGCCGCCTTTGGTAGTGAAAAAGGGGTCGAGCCCATGTTCAAGGGCAGCCGCAGAAAACCCCGGCCCCGTGTCGGCCACGCTGATTTCAACCCAGGTATCGCGCACCGGGCGGGCAGTCAGAGTGATCCGTCCGGCCCCGCGGCCAATTGCATCGCGGGCATTGAGGATGAGGTTCAAAAGCGAGTCCTGCAGAGAACCGGCATCCAGCAGGATCGGGTCGACGAATTCAGCGCCCAAAATATCAAGACCAATTCCTTCGGGCAAAGAAGGCCCGGCCATGACCCGCAGGTCACTCAGCAGCGCCGCAAGATCGGTCGGTGTGGCGCGCACCTCACGCGGGCCGGTGATCGACGCGATCCGGTCAAGCAATGTGCCCCCCCGACGGGCTGCGGCAAGCGTAGCGCTGACCAGTTCCGAGGCGCCGTCTGGAAGGCCGGTCAGCCGCTCCAGCCGCCCCTGAAGCCCAAGGATAATCGTCAGAAGATTGGCAAAATCATGGGCCAGCCCAGAGGTGAGCTGTGCCGCCAATTCACGCTTGCCGCTTTGGGTAAGTGCCGCGCGTGTTTGGGTCTCTTCGGTCACATCGGCTGACAGCACATAAACGCCCTGCACCTGCCCGGCGGTGCCGCGGTCTGGGGTCAGTGCGATACGGATGCGTCGCCCGGATGGATCATGGGTGATTTCAAAGACATTGGCCTCACCCTTCATGGCGCGCATCAGGTTCGGCTCGATCCGCGCAAAGGCATCCTCGCCGAGCGCATCTGACACCGCGCGCCCGACAATGTCCGACAGGCTGCCCGGCATGACAGCGGATAACATCCGGTTGGAAAAGGTATAGCGATAATCAGGCCCGACATGCGCGATATGGGCGGGCATCATTTCGGTGACAAGGCGGGTACGCGCCTCCATCTCGGTCAGTTCCCTCTTGGCCTCTTCCAGTGCGGCATTGGTCGCGGCAAGTTCGCGGTTGGCTTGGGCCAAACGCTCTGCATGGCCCAGAAGCTGGCCCGACAGTTCCTCTGACCGGCTACGCAGCAGCATTTCCTGGTGCTTGATTTCGGTGATGTCGGTATAGACCGTCACCCAGCCACCCTGCGCCAAAGGCGACCCTTCGACGGAAATCACGCGGCCATTGGCGCGCGGCCGTTCCATGTAATGCGGCTGAAAGGCGCGGGCCTGCTCGACGCGGTCATGCACCGCCGCCTCCGGGTCCGGCACATCGCCATATTCGCCTGCAAGCACCAGATAGCGGATGGTATCTTCAAAAAGCGCACCGGGCGTTACCAGCGCGTCAGGCAGGCCAAACATGTCCTGAAACCGCCGGTTGCAGACCGCGAGCCGAAGATCGCTGTCATAGATCGACAGTGCCTGCTGGATCAGATTCAGGCCTGCCTGGGTCAGCTTTGCGCGCATATCGTCGCGGTGCATGGGTTTCCTTCCTTCTGCATATGGCTAGCACCGATAGGCCCGGTGCCGGAAGGGGCAATGCTCTCTTGTTACAATTCGAAAGAATTAGGCAAAAGTCACGAAACCTTTGACGGCGAACTATTTGCCAGCAACGCTGAAAACAGCGCAAGAATCACTTTAAAGGTGAGTGTGAACGTCGGCATACCGGCGTGGGGAGAGAAGCTTCGTGACCCAATCTACGCCTCAGGGCGACCTGCAGTCACTGCCCGCCCTTCTGGCCCGCAATGTGCAGGCCTTTGGTACCCTTCCGGCCTACCGTGAAAAGGAATTCGGCATCTGGCAAAGCTGGACCTGGGCCGAGGCATCCGAAGAAATCCGCGCCATGGCGCTGGGACTTCTTGTGCTGGGGCTGGAGCGTGGCGAACATGTTGCGATCATCGGCCGCAACCGTCCCGCGCTTTACTGGTCGATGGTGGCGATCAACATGTGCGGGGCCGTGCCGGTGCCGCTTTACCAGGACGCCGTGGCCGACGAAATGGCCTATGTTCTGGATCACTGCGGTGCGCGGTTCGTGATTGCCGAAGATCAGGAACAGGTCGACAAGGTTCTGGAAGTACAAGAAAAACTGGCGGGCACCGGAACGGTGCTGCACCACATCGCCTATCTTGATCCGCGCGGCATGCGCAAATACGACCATGCCCGGATGAATGCGCTGGCCGATGTGCAGGCCGAAGGGCGCGCTGCGGCCACCCGTCTGGGTGCCGATCTTGACGCAAGGATTGCCGGGCTGACCTATGACCATACTTGTGTGATGCTCTATACGTCCGGCACGACGGGCAAGCCCAAGGGCGTGGTTCTTTCGAACCGCAATATCATCGAAACATCGAAGAATTCGGCTGAATTCGACCACCTTGGACGGGGCGAGGAAGTGCTGGCCTATCTGCCAATGGCCTGGGTCGGCGATTTCATCTTTTCGATCGGTCAGGCGCTCTGGACCGGATTTACCGTCAATTGCCCCGAAAACGAAGCCACGATGATGACCGATCTGCGCGAAATCGGCCCTACCTATTTCTTCGCCCCGCCGCGTGTATTCGAAACCCAGCTGACCAATGTGATGATCCGTATGGAAGATGCGGGGCGGCTGAAAAAGCGTATGTTCGATCACTACATGGCCATTGCCCGCCGCGTTGGTCCGGCAATTCTGGATGGCAAGCCGGTTTCAGCCATGGACCGGTTCAGATACTGGCTGGGCAACATTCTGGTTTACGGGCCGCTGAAAAACACACTGGGCTTTTCGCGCGTGCGCGTTGGTTATACAGCGGGCGAGGCGATCGGGCCGGAGATTTTCGATTTTTACCGCTCGCTCGGCATCAACCTCAAACAGCTTTACGGCCAGACCGAAGCGTCGGTTTTCATCACCCAGCAGCCCGACGGGCAGGTGCGGTCCGATACCGTTGGCGTTCCCAGCCCCGGCGTCGAGGTGAAGATCGCCGAAAGCGGCGAGGTTTTCTACCGCTCGCCGGGAACCTTCGTCGAGTATTTCAAGAATGCCGAATCGACCGCCTCGACCAAGGATGCCGAGGGCTGGGTCGCAACAGGCGATGCCGGTTTCTTCGAGGAAGGCACCGGTCATCTGCGGATCATCGACCGGGCGAAGGATGTGGGGAAAATGGCGGACGGCCATCTTTTTGCACCCAAGTATATTGAAAATAAACTGAAGTTTTATCCCAACATTCTGGAAGCCGTGGTCTTTGGCGCAGGCCGCAATACCTGCACGGCCTTCATCAATATAGACCTGACGGCGGTCGGCAACTGGGCTGAGCGTAACAACATTGCCTATGCCAGTTATCAGGAGTTGAGCCAGCACCCGCAGGTTCTGGAGACCATAGCGGGCCATGTTGCCGAGGTGAACCGGTCAGTCGCGGACGACCCGATGCTGGCGGGCTGTCAGGTCCACCGCTTCTTGATCCTGCACAAGGAACTGGATGCCGATGATGGCGAGCTGACCCGCACCCGCAAGGTCCGCCGCAAGATCATCGAAGAGAAATTCAAGGATCTGATCGACGCGCTCTATGGCGGCAAGGGTGAGATCTATACCGAGACCGAAGTGACCTATGAAGACGGCCGCAAGGGCGCGATCAAGGCCACGCTGACGATCCGGGATGCGGTCGTGCAGCCGGTCGGCCAAAGGATGGCGGCGGAATGAACCAAATGAATTCAGAAGGTTACACCACCGCCGACGGCCGCAAGATCGGTGGCGTGTTGATGGAGATGAAAAACATCACCCTGAAATTTGGCGGGGTGAATGCGATCACCGATATTTCCTTTGATATCCGCGAAGGCGAGATCCGCGCGATCATCGGGCCGAACGGGGCGGGCAAATCCTCCATGCTCAATGTCATCTCGGGCTTTTATGTTCCGCAGGAAGGCGAAGTCTGGTTCAAGGGCTACAAGCGCGGGCCGATGAAACCCTATGAGGTCGCCCGCCTCGGCATCGCGCGCACCTTCCAGAACATCGCGCTTTTTGACGGGATGTCGGTCCTTGACAACATCATGACTGGGCGGCTGACCCATATGCAGACCGGACTTCTGGCCCAGTCGATCTGGTGGGGAAAGGCCGAAAAGGAAGAGACGGAGAACCGCGCGAAGGTCGAAAAGATCATTGATTTCCTTGAGATACAGGCAATCCGCAAAACACCGGTGGGCCGTCTGCCCTATGGGTTGAAAAAGCGCGTGGAGCTGGCACGGGCGCTGGCCGCCGAACCGCAGTTGCTGCTTTTGGACGAACCGATGGCCGGCATGAACGTCGAGGAAAAAGAGGATATGTCCCGTTTCATCCTCGACGTGAACGACGAATTCGGCACCACCATCGCGCTGATCGAACACGATATGGGCGTGGTCATGGACCTGTCGGACCGGGTGGTCGTGATGGATTACGGCAAGAAGATCGGCGATGGCACACCCGACGAGGTGCGCAAGAATCAGGCGGTCATCGACGCCTATCTGGGGGTGGCCCATGACTGAGCCAAGGCTGACCCGCATCCGTCCCGCGCCCGTCCCGCATCCGTCCCGCATCCGTCCCGACACGGCGTACGCCCAGGAAGGAAACCCTTCACATGTATGACCAGTTCTTATTCGCGATCGAGGTCACGCTGAACGGCCTGATGGCCGGGGTGATGTATTCGCTGGTCGCGCTCGGCTTTGTGCTGATCTTCAAGGCGAGCGGCATCTTCAATTATGCACAAGGCGTGATGGCGCTGTTCGCGGCGTTGACACTGGTCGGGCTGCAGGACGGGCAGATCCCCTTTGCACATCTGATCAATGCGATCTTCGGTACCTCGATCCATCATTTCGGCTGGCATCTGCCCGCCATCGTCGCCATCGCGATGACGGCAGCGGTGATGGTGCTTTTGGCGATCATCATCGAAAAGCTGGTGCTGAAGCATCTGGTCAATCAGCCGCCGATCATCCTGTTCATGGCGACCATCGGGCTGGCCTATTTCCTCGAAGGGATGGGCGATCTGATGTGGGGCGCCGATATCAAGAAGCTGGATGTCGGGCTGCCGCAGGGGATTTCGGAAACCATTGATGAGCTGACCTTCAGTCTTTTCGGCTATGGGTTCTTCATCGACAATCTCGACATCGTCGCCACTGTGATCGCGGCCTTGCTGGTCGTGTCGCTGACACTTTTTTCGCAATACTCAAAACAGGGCCGTGCGCTGCGTGCGGTGGCCGATGACCATCAGGCGGCGCTGTCGGTCGGTATTTCGCTCCGGTTCATCTGGGTGCTGGTCTGGTCCATCGCAGGCTTTGTGGCGCTGGTGGCGGGCATCATGTGGGGGTCGAAATCGGGCGTGCAGTTTTCGCTGTCGCTGATCGCGCTCAAGGCGCTGCCGGTGCTGATGCTGGGCGGCTTCACCTCGATCCCCGGTGCCATCGTCGGTGGGCTGATCATCGGGGTTGGT
>JAOUMG010000117.1 GCA_029881635.1 Paracoccaceae bacterium
CCGGATCACGTCACCGCCCAGAACCAGCAACGCAATCAGCGCCAGCAAAGTGGTGCCCGATGTCATCACCGTCCGGCTCAGCGTTTCGTTCACCGACAGATTGCACAGATCGCGCAGCGGGGTTTTCTTGTACTTGATCAGATTTTCCCTGAGCCGGTCGAACACAACCACCGTATCGTTGATCGAATAGCCCAGAATGGTCAGAAGGGCTGCGATGATTGTCAGATCAAATTTCAGCTGGAAAAGTGAGAATATCCCGATCGTGAGCACAATGTCGTGGATCAACGCCACGACCGCACCCACGGCGAACTGCCATTCAAAGCGCAGCCAGATATAGATCACGATCGCAAGGGTACCCGTCAGAACCGACAGGATCGCCGTCTTGATCAACTCGCCCGATACTTTCGGGCCGACCGATTCCACCGACGGAAAGGTGATCGACGGATCAACACCCTGCAACGCCGCCTCGACATTGGCGATGATTTCCGGCGTGACCGACTCGCTGCCTTCCTGGGCTTGAATGCGCAGCATCGCGACATGTTGGTCGGGCCCGAAATTCACATCATAGACCTGCGTGATCGATACATCGCCCAAGTTGAGTGGCTGCACCGCTGAACGGTAGGCCCCGACATCGACCGGAACCGATGATTCCGTGCGGATGGTTGTACCGCCCTTGAAATCGATACCAAAGTTCAGCCCCATGATCAGCGTCAGAACAAGCGCCAAAACCAGCAACGCCACCGAGCCGCCAAAGGTCAGACCCGCCCAACGGAAAAAGTCGATCTTGGTGTTGTCGGGGACGAGTTTCAGACGAAATGCCATGTCATGTCCCTCAAAGTTCGATGGTCTTCGGACGCCGCCTGTCAAACCAGGTGACGACGAAAAGACGCGTGACGTAAATGGCAGTAAAGACCGACGTGGCCAGCCCCACAACCAGCGTGACAGCAAAGCCCTTGACCGGGCCTGAGCCGAGCATGAAGAGGATAAGCGCCGTGATGAAGGTGGTGATGTTGGCATCGATGATGGCCGACATTGCCTTTTCATAGCCAAGCTCGATAGCCCGTGCAGGCCCCCGCGCGGTTTTCATTTCTTCGCGGATCCGTTCAAAGACCAGCACATTGGCATCCACCGCCATACCCACGGTCAGCACGATCCCGGCGATACCCGGCAGTGTCAGCGTTGCCCCGATGGACGACAGGAAGCCAAACAGCATCGCGATGTTGATCCCCAGTGCCACCGAGGCAAAGATACCAAAGAGACCATAACAGGCAATCATGAAGGCGACGACTGCGACGATGCCCACGATCGCGGCAATCCGGCCAGCCTCAATACTGTCCTGCCCCAGTTCAGGTCCGATGGTGCGTTCTTCCAGGAACGTCATCTTCGCGGGCAAGGCCCCTGCCCTTAGCAGGATCGCCAGATTAGTCGATTCCTCTACCGAGAAATTGCCGGTGATGATGCCCGATCCGCCGGGAATATGGCTCTGAATGCGTGGCGCTGAAATTACTTCTTCGTCCAGTACAATGGCGAATAGCTGGCCGATATTGGCCGCAGTGTAATCGCCGAATTTCCGCGCGCCCGAGGTATTGAAGCGAAAGCCTACCGCCGGGCGGCCGTTCTGATCGAAATCAGGGCGGGCATCCACAAGTTCCTCGCCGCTGACCACCGGCGAATCTTCCAGAATGTAAAACACGCCCTCCTCATCCAGCGAGGGATAGATCACTGCCCCCGGTGGCGCGATCTCGGTCGCATTGGTGGAGCGTCCGACCACCGGATGAAAGGTCAGCTGCGCGGTTGTGCCGATCAGTTCCTTCAACTCCGTCGCAGACCCGATCCCCGGAACCTGTATCAGGATGCGGTCCACGCCCTGGCGCTGGATCGACGGTTCGCGGGTGCCGGTGCCATCGACGCGGCGGCGGATGATCTCAAGCGATTGCTGCAATGTACGCGCGTCGGTGGCCTCGCGCTCGGCCTCGCTCAACGTCACCACCAGTTGATTGCCGTCCGCACTGACCGCCAGATCGCGCTGGCCGACACCCGTCAGGGTCACAACTGGGCTCGACAGACCCGTGGCCACCTCGATGGCCTTGGCCATTGCTTCGGGTTTTTCGATCTGTATGCGCAGCTCGTCAGGATCGGAAGGTGCGCGGCGAATACCGCCCAGCGTAGCGCGTTCAGCGGCCAATGCCCCGCGCATTTCCGGCCAGAGCCCGTCCATCCGCGCCTTATAGACATCGGCCACCTGAACCTCGGCCAGCAACTGCGCGCCACCGCGCAGATCAAGCCCCAGATTGACGACATTGGACGGCAAGAACCCCGGCCATAGCGCCAGATCCGCCTCCAGTTCAGGTGTCACCGCCCCTGTCGCCTCGATCTTTGCAGCGGCATCGTTATGCCGCTCCGCGCGGGTGTAAAAACCGTTGGGCAGCGCCGTCAGAATACCAAGGGCGCAAATTCCCCAGATGATGATCCGCTTCCAGAGGGGAATTTGCAGCATGTTGATGAAGCTCGGAGGTTAGGTCGGGATAAAGACAGAAAGCTTACTTGTTGGCCGCCGCAGGCTCGGTCTTCGACAGCACGGTTGCGATGGTCGACCGCACGATGCGCACTTTCACGCCATCGGCAATCTCGACCTCCAGTTCGCCATCTTCCTTGACCTTGGCGACCTTGCCGATGATGCCGCCTTGGGTGATCACCTGATCGCCCCGGCGCAGCGCCTCGACCATGGCCTTATGTTCCTTCAATTTCTTTTGCTGGGGCCGGATCAACAGGAAATACATGATCGCGAAAATCAGGATCAGCGGCAAAAACTGCATTGCAGCACCGGCACCACCGGCACCTGCGGCCTGAGCATAAGCGGGGGTCACAAACATGGGGCGTCCTCTCGTGTCGGGTTTCGGGGCAGCACGCCCTCTTTGTTGCGCGGGGAACCTATAGGCGGCACGGTCGCTTTGCAAGAAGAGCCGGGCAGTTATCTACGAAACACCCGCCACCCCAACGCGCGCGCAACAAGATGCCCGGCAGGGCGGGCTTCAGCACACGATTCGCGGCGGATGGTGTTGCAAGGCAAATACATTCTGGAACACGGGGCCTCCGACCGCATCGGAACCTACTGTCACGACGATTGCTTTTAGGCTGACGCTTCCACATTGGGTTCGAAAAGCAGTGAGGCGAATGGTGGCGAAGCTTTGCTTGGGGTTCTGTGATTGTCCTGTGAAAATCCTTTCATTCAGGTCGACAACAAATGGGTTTGCAAACGGTTTCAGACAGATAGGTTTCGTTTCACGCATGAGTTCGAAGGGTTTTTCAAACTTCGATTCCGGGTTCACCTTGCGCCTCAAATCGGGCATACCACGCCCATCCGTTCGCCCGCCCCGAGGAGCCCCCCATGCACGATATCCGCGCCATCCGCGACAATCCCGCCGATTTCGACGCCGCCCTGAAAAAGCGCGGGCTGCCCCCCATGGCCGCCGATATCCTCAGCCTGGATGAGGCGCGGCGCGGCAAGATCCGGGCCTCTGAGACCGCACAGGCCGCCCAGAACGCCGCCTCCAAAGAGGTCGGCGCCGCCAAGGCCGCCGGAAACGACGCCGAATTCGACCGCCTGCGCGCGCTCGTCGCCGACAAGAAATCCGAGATCGCCAAACTCACCGAAGAGGCCGCCGCCGAAGACATCAAACTCCGCGACCTCCTGATGGGCATCCCCAACCTGCCCCACCCGGATGTCCCCGAAGGGGTGGATGAAAAGGATAACGTCGAAATCCGCCGCCACGGCACCCCAAGCAGCTTTGATTTCAAACCCGTCGAACATTTTGAGATCGCCGGCGTCAAGCCCGGCATGGATTTTGAAACCGCTGCCAAGCTTTCCGGCGCCCGCTTTGTGGTTCTCAAGGGTGCCGTCGCCCGCCTTCACCGGGCGCTGGCCCAGTTCATGCTGGATCTGCACACCGAAGAACACGGGCTGACCGAGATGATCACCCCGGTGCTCGTCCGCGACGAGGCGATGTACGGCACCAACCAACTGCCGAAGTTCAAGGACGATTCATTTGTTGGCGATTGGTATAGTGGCCGCGCCAATCGCCTTAGAGTAGCGATTGGTTATAAAACCCCCGAAGATATTGCGAAGATTGCTGCCGGAGCATCGCTTGAGGACATGATCGAAGAAATCATAGAGCGTGCTCCGACGTCTGAAGGATTCTGGCTGATCCCGACCTCCGAAGTCACGCTGACCAACACCGTCGCGGGCGACATTCTGGATGAGGCAGCTCTGCCTATCCGCATGACCGCACATACCCAGTGTTTCCGGTCCGAAGCGGGCAGCGCCGGCAAGGACACGTCTGGAATGCTTCGCCAGCATCAGTTCGAAAAGGTCGAAATGGTGTCGATCACCACGCCCGAAACCAGCATGGCAGAACATGAGCGGATGACCCGTTGCGCCGAAACAGTGCTGGAACGGCTGGGCCTGCCTTACCGCACCCTTGTTCTTTGCACCGGTGATATGGGCTTTGGCGCGCAGAAAACCCATGACATCGAAGTGTGGCTACCGGGCCAGAACACCTACCGAGAAATCAGCTCCGTCTCTGTCTGTGGCGATTTTCAGGCCCGCCGCATGAACGCGCGCTACCGGCCCGCAGGTGGCAAGCCCGATTTCGTCCATACGCTGAACGGCTCCGGCCTTGCCGTCGGGCGTTGCCTGATCGCTGTTCTGGAAAACGGCCAGCGGGCGGACGGTTCGGTTGCCTTACCCGAGGCGTTGAAGCCTTACCTGCGCGGCAAGTCCGAGCTGACCGCGGACGGGCAACTCGTCTGATATCCTGCCAAAACACACCCTGCCCGAGGCTTTTGCCTCTGGCAGGCACCTGGTTATTTCTTCACCGGATTGCCGACGTGTTTGCGCAGCCGCGAAGGCGTGTGAAATTTCGGGTTCTTGAAGGGATTCTTGTCGCCCTGATCGCGGAACGTTAGCCGTATAGGCGTTCCGGGCATGTCAAAATCGGCCCGCAACCCATTGACCAGATAGCGCGAATAGCTCTCGGCCAGTTTGTCGGCATTCTTGCACATGACCACGAATGCGGGGGGCCGGGTTTTTACTTGCGTCATATACCGCAGTTTGATCCGTCGGCCGCCGGGGGCCGGTGGCGGATGTGCCTCGGTCATGGCGCCCAGCCATTGGTTCAGTCTGGCCGTCGCGATGCGACGGTTCCAAACATCATAGGCTTTCAAGATGGCCGCATGCAGCCGGTCAAGCCCTTTGCCCGTCTTGGCGGAAACGGTGACCAGCGGAGCACCACGCAGCTGCGGCAATAGCCGTTCGAAGGCTTCGCGCAGCTCTTTCAGCTTTTCGGTCTTTTCTTCTTCCAGATCCCATTTGTTAGCCGCCACGACAACAGCTCGGCCTTCGGTTTCAGCAAAATCCGCGATCCGCAGATCCTGTTGTTCGAAAGGAATATCGACATCGAGAAGGACCACCACGACTTCGGCAAAGCGTACGGCGCGCAGCCCATCTGACACTGACATCTTTTCAAGCTTGTCAGATATCCGCGCCTTTTTGCGCATCCCGGCAGTATCGAAAATCCGCATCGGTGTGCCAAGAAAATCGGTATGGACTGAGATCGCATCGCGTGTGATCCCAGCTTCCGGCCCCGTCAACAGCCGTTCCTCGCCGAGGATCTTGTTGATCAAAGTCGATTTTCCGGCATTGGGGCGACCGATGACCGCGATCTGCAGTGGTTTTTCCTTGGTCGGGACCCGTGGACCTTCATCATCGTCATCGCTGACATCGACATCGACCTCGGGTGCATCCGCAGCCGCGCGTGCGGCAAACTCGGAGGCCAGCGGGCGCAGCATGTGATAAAGCTCATCCACACCCTCCCCGTGTTCCGCCGACAGACGCAAAGGTTCACCAAGACCAAGGCTGTAGGCCTCAATAACGCCGCCATCAGCGGCCTTGCCCTCAGACTTGTTGACCGCGAGGATCACATGCGAATTCTTTTTACGCAGGATTTCCGCAAAAAGCTGATCCGTCGGCGTAACGCCTGTACGGCCATCAATCATGAAAAGGCAGATATCCGCCATTTCGACGGCCCGTTCGGTCAGCCGCCGCATCCGGCCCTGCAGACTGTCATCGGTGGCCTCTTCGAGGCCCGCTGAATCGATCACGGTAAACCGCAGATCGCCCAACCGCGCCTCGCCTTCGCGCAGGTCGCGCGTTACGCCGGGCGTGTCATCGACAAGCGCGATCTTGCGCCCGACAAGGCGATTGAACAATGTCGATTTGCCCACATTGGGGCGCCCGACGATGGCGAGTGTAAAGCTCATGAGACCAGCGTTCCTGAATGCGAAGCTGACCCCTTACACGGGTTTTCGCCTAGCGGAAAGCGTGAAGCTGCCCATTCTGTGTAACAACGTACAACGTGCGCCCTGCCACAACCGGTGCCGAGGCGGCACCACCGGCCATTTCCAGCGTCGATATGACCGCGCCTGATGCCGGATCAATGCTGCGGATCAGCCCATCTGACGAGGCAATGACCAGCCGCCCCCCTGCCAGAACCGGCCCGAAATGAGCAAAGATAGTGCGGCGTTTCTTGTCTTTGT
>JAOUMG010000118.1 GCA_029881635.1 Paracoccaceae bacterium
GAAACGGTCCAGATAGTCGTCAATCAGTTGGCGTTCAGGGCCAGCCCTCAGGCGGCCCACAACGCAAAGATGCACACGCATCAGAGCCCCAGATCAGTTCGTCGTGGCGGTGATGTCAGCGCCGGACGGTATCCACATCTTTTCAAGCTGGTAGAAATCGCGCACTTCGGGCCGGAAAACATGTACCACCACGTCATTGGCGTCGATCAACACCCAGTCGCCCTGGTCTTTCCCTTCGATCTTGCAGATCAGGCCGAAATCCTGTTTCAGCCGATCCATCAGCTTTTCAGCGATGGCGCCCACCTGACGAGATGACCGGCCCGAACAAACCACCATGTAATCGGCCACACTGGAGCGCCCGCGCAGGTCGATTGTCACGACCTCTTCGGCTTTGTCATCATCAAGTGAACTGAGAATTCTTGCAAGCAACGCATCGCTTGTAACCTCGTCAGGCATCGCCGTCATCGGCGCCAGCCCCGCGACCGAAGATGCGGTCGCCTTTGCAGTTTGATACAGGACATTGTCCTCCTGGGTTGCGCGCCGACCTCGCCCCGGCGCTGGGCTTATGGGTAAGGTAACATTGCAAATGTAAAATCTCAATGCAGCGGATTTAAGGAAAAATGATGTTGTGGCGCTTCCTTGCCACCACTCAGTCCGCCGCGCCGGCCTTTGCGGTCTTTTCAACTGGTTCAGCCGCCATATCTTCCAGCATTCTTACTTCGCGTTGCGGGAAGGGGATTGATATGCCGTGTTCCTTGAACGCATCCCAAAGCGCAAGATAGACGTTGCCGCGCACATTGGTCAGCCCTTCGGAAGGGTCGGTAATCCAGAAACGCAGGATATAATCGACCGAACTGTCGCCGAACCCGGTGATATGGCAGACCGCGGGGCGGTTTTTCAGCACGCGGTTGACCGAGAGCGCAGCCTCGATCGCGACTTTCCGCACCAGATGCGGGTCATCGCCATAGGATGTGCCGAAAAAGATATCGATGCGCACGAATTCATTCGAATGCGACCAGTTCACCACCTGACCGGTAATCAAATCCTCGTTCGGGATGAGGTATTCCTTACCGTCACGCGTGACGACCGAAACATAACGCGCGCCAAGCGCCTCAATCCAGCCGAACGTATCGCCAAGCGAGATGACGTCGCCAGGCTTGACCGATTTGTCCAACAGGATGATCACACCGGACACGAGGTTGGAGACGACCTTTTGCAGACCAAACCCGAGACCGACACCGATGGCACCCGACAGAACGGCAAGTCCCGTCAAATCAAAACCTACGGCCTTCAGCCCGATAAAAAAAGCCGCACTGTAAAGGCCGATCTGCAAGCCCTTGACCGCGAGTTCCTGCATTGACGGGGAAATATCCGGGTTGCCCCGAATCCGGCGTGAACTGGACTGCGTGACAAATCGGGCACCCGTGAACAGAACGCCGGTGACGACCAACGCCTTGATAACCGTCAGAACCGAAAGCCTGAAACTACCAAATTCAATCGCGACACGTTCCAGAAACCCGCTGACCTCATCCGCCAGACCCAGGTAATAGAGCGTGACATAGATCCATAGGCCCCAGGTGATCATGCGCCGCAGCAGTGGGTTGGATATGAGGCGCACAGCGATACTGACCAGCAGCAGAGCGGTTGCAATCGTCGCGGCAAGCGTCACCAGATAGCGCCGCGACGGGAATTGAAAGAGATAGGCCAGAATCCCGGCAGCCGTCCATGCCAGCAGGACAAACGCAATCAGTCGCAATCGCTTGTGTAAAATGAGCGCCGTGCGAAGCCGCCATTTGGGCCAGCCTTCGCGGCTACGCAGCCATTCGTGAATGCGTGGTCCGATCCAGCGGCTGAATGCCCAAGCGACAGCAAAGCAGCCGAGAATAACAATCACCTGCCCATATCGGGACGGCAGGAACAGATTGTTGAATGCTTTGACCAGAACGGCGAACAAATCCGAGAACGCAGCAACGGTCGTCTGGATTTCGTTTTCCATGCTGCGCCCCTTTTCAATCTTTTATCGCATGGGTCCGAGAAGGCGGCAAGGCTTGGGCGCTGATTGCTGTGCACTTGTGAATTTGTGGCTTGGGTCGAAAAAGCCAAGACACCGTCAGTTGATTTCCTTCAAACTTTTCTGACAAAACGGATCCGCAGTCGGCCTGCAGCGCATCTTGCAGCAGACGCGGCGAGAGTGTATCTGCGAGCATATGAAACCGGTTTTCGATATGGACGATAGGGCGCGTCTGCCATGGCGCTTTTTTGGTGCTGCGTTCAGCGTTCTGGCGCGCACCTGAATCCCAAGCCGCGCGTTGCGCGAACGAAATTTCTTTTGACCCTTAGCTGACGGGAGCGGACCAATGTCCCCCAAAACACTCTATGATAAGATCTGGGATGCCCATATCGTCGATACGCAGGATGATGGCACCTGCCTTCTCTATATCGATCGCCACCTTGTCCACGAGGTGACCAGCCCGCAGGCCTTCGAAGGTCTGCGCATGACCGGTCGGACAGTGCGCGCACCCGATAAGACCATCGCCGTACCTGACCATAATGTGCCAACCACGCTGGACCGCCTCAAAGGTATCGACAACCCGGAAAGCAAGATCCAGGTCGACGCTCTTGATAAGAACGCCAAAGACTTTGGCATCCACTATTACCCGGTGTCAGATGTCCGTCAGGGGATCGTTCATATTGTCGGACCCGAACAGGGCTGGACCTTGCCGGGTATGACGGTGGTCTGCGGCGACAGCCATACCGCAACGCATGGCGCGTTTGGTGCGCTGGCCCATGGCATCGGCACATCCGAGGTGGAGCACGTATTGGCCACCCAGACGCTGATCCAGCGCAAGGGCAAGAATATGAAGGTCGAAATCACCGGCAAACTCAAGCCCGGCGTCACGGCCAAGGATATTACGCTGTCGGTTATCGGTGCCACCGGAACGGCGGGCGGCACCGGCTATGTCATCGAATATTGTGGCGAGGCTATCCGCGACCTTTCCATGGAAGGCCGCATGACCGTCTGCAATATGGCGATTGAAGGTGGCGCACGTGCCGGCCTGATCGCGCCGGATGAGAAGACTTTTGAATACGTCAAGGGCCGTCCCCATGCACCGAAGGGTGCGCAGTGGGAGGCCGCCTTGAACTGGTGGCGGACACTTTATACCGATGAGAACGCCCATTTCGATAAAGTCGTGACGCTGAAGGGCGAAGATATCGCGCCTGTCGTCACATGGGGCACCAGCCCAGAAGATGTTCTGCCGATAACCGGTTCTGTACCCGCAGCAACAGATTTTTCCGGTGGCAAGGTCGAGGCGGCGCAACGGTCGCTTGACTATATGGATTTGAAGCCCGGAACACTGTTGAAAGATATTGCTATCGACACCGTTTTCATCGGGTCGTGCACGAATGGAAGGATCGAGGATCTGCGCGCAGCCGCAGCGATCCTGAAAGGCAAGAAGATCAAGGATGGGATGCGGGCAATGGTTGTGCCAGGTTCCGGTCTTGTTCGTGCGCAGGCGGAAGAAGAGGGTCTGGCGCAGATATTCATCGATGCGGGTTTTGAATGGCGACTGGCGGGTTGCTCCATGTGTCTGGCGATGAACCCCGACCAGCTGGCCCCCGGCGAACGCTGTGCAGCCACATCCAACCGCAACTTTGAAGGTCGTCAAGGCCGTGGTGGGCGTACCCATCTGATGTCACCGGCGATGGCCGCCGCTGCAGCGATAACAGGCCATTTGACCGATGTGCGCGAAATGATGTGAATGATCAGTCGCCGCTGGCTGCCATTTCGGCAGTCAGGCGGCGGCTGAGAAAAAGCGCATATACGGCAAGGCCAAGGCACCAGAACCCCATAGCTGCGCCCTGTTCCGGGAATGTGATGCCCAGATCGATCAAGATGCCGGTTATTCCCGGGCCAATTGCCGTTGAAACAACCATGACCGACGTGGCGAGCGCACGGATCGCGCCCAGATGGTTGGTGCCATAGACAGCAGGTAAAAGCGCGCCCCAAAGCGCGTTGGCAATACCCGAGGTGACACCCAGAAACCCGAGCGCCGTGATCCAGACGCCAACCGTATCTGCTGGGCCGATCATCAACATGCCGATACCCATGGGAAGCGTCATGATCGGCAACAGCCTATGCGCCCCGTATCTGTCGCAAGCCCAGCCTGCGGCCAGTGCTGCGATCACGGAAACCGTAGAATAGGCGATCAATCCGGGGGCCATCGCGGTCAACGTCCAGCCTTTGACCGTGGCGACATGGGCCTGATGGAAGAACACCACCGTTCCGATAAAGCCATGGGTCAACAAGATGGGTGTCAGGGCGGCAAACAGCCAATGCCGCAAAACCTCGGCGCGGCTCCAATGTCGGTTGGTCAATCCCGGGTTGCCCGATGCGGTGCTGTAGCCGCCCGGCGCCCGGTTTTCAGCCAACAGCAAGAAAAGCATCGGCGCAATTACCAATGCCATCAGAGCAGCCACCACCCCCCAGCTGGCCTGCCATCCTATCCACCCAATCAGGAGGACAACGGGTACCGGCAACAGCACTTCGCCCAGTGAATACCCAAGGCCCGCTATCGAAACCGCCCGCCCCCGCGTCGCAACGAACCAGCGCCCCATGGCCGTGACAGAGATATGGCTGAACATGCCTTGCCCGCAGAACCGGAGAAGAAAGATCGCGAGGCCGAGTAAAGCAATGCTGCTGCCCAAGCAGAGCGCCAGCGCGGCGCATGCCAGTAAGGCGGCGTTCAATGGCCCAAGCCGCGAAAGCGGCACGGTGTCGGCCAGCGATCCGCGCATCAAAAGTAGGGCCGCAGATGCAAGCGTTGCCGCTGTGTAGAGGCTGCCCCAAGCGCCATCTGTCAGGCCGAAATCCGCTTTGATATGCCCGGCAAAGAGCGAAATGAACCAGGTTTGACCAAAGGAAGAAGCGAACGCCAGCAACATGCCCGTTCCAAGCCAGCGTCGGTTCTCGATCAAAAAGTTTCGCATGGTCCGCCATAAGTCGGTGACCTAAAATGGGCGAGGGGGTGCTTGCAGAGCAACCGTATTGCGTGCTTTATCCGCCACAAAACCACGGAGACCCCGATCATGGAAAAATTCACCACGCTCACCGGCATCGCAGCACCAATGCCCTTGGTCAACATTGACACGGATATGATTATCCCAAAGCAGTTTCTCAAAACGATCAAGCGGTCGGGTCTGGGGGCCAACCTGTTCGACGAAATGCGGTTTACCCAGGATGGTAAGGAAATTCCGGATTTCGTGCTGAACCAGCCCGCTTACCGTAATGCCGAGATCCTCGTTGCCGGTGACAATTTCGGCTGCGGGTCAAGCCGGGAACACGCCCCCTGGGCGTTGCTGGATTTTGGTATTCGCTGCGTGATCTCGACCAGCTTTGCCGATATTTTCTATAACAACTGCTTCAAGAACGGCATTCTGCCCATCGTGATGCCGCGCGAGGTTGTGGATATCTTGATGGAAGATGCCCGCAAGGGGGCCAATGCCCGTATCACCGTTGATCTGGAGACGCAGACTGTCACAAGCTCGGACGGGAAGGAATTTTCCTTTGAAGTCGATGAGTTCCGGAAACATTGCCTGATGAACGGGCTTGACGACATTGGTCTGACGCTTGAGAAAGCCGCTTCAATCGACACATTTGAAAAGTCGGCGGCACAAGCTCGTCCTTGGGTCTAGTTTTCGGCCAACCACAGCATCTTGGGCCGCCCCATAGGGCGGCCTTATTTTTGCTCGATTGTCGGCGGAATCTTGCTCATTATTTGATGCATTGCCGCACCAGTTCTTTCATGAAAAGGCCTCATTGCCAGCATTAACCTTAACCCAAGATTGCCAGGGGAGATGAAAGTGGGCAAAAGTTGGGCAAGAATGAGGCAGCCTGCCACAATTGGTGGGTTCAAGATGGAACAGGGTATCGGCAATGCACCGATCCCGGCCGGTTTGAGGGACTAGAGCGGTGATTTCGCAATTCACAGGTGCACTGGTGCGCGCCCTGCTGGTTATGGTGTTGATCGCAACGCCGTCCCTGATGTTGACTGGCGTAACCAATGACACGACGCAGATCGTCGCCCTTGTGGCGCTCTTCGCCGCGGCGTTGACCTTTTTCGAATACGCCTCAACCTATCCCGGACTGGTAGAATTTCGTGATGCCCCACCGTTCAACCGGCTGAGGTTTCTGTCTCTTTTCGCCACGATTCTGCTTTTGTCTGCCATTGTACGCGGTCAGACCGAGCCCACGACCCTGACCAACTTTATCGAAGTGCTGGGCAACAAACTGGGTGAATCCATTGATGTCCCTTACAGCCCCGTACGGCTGGTGGTGCTGATGCTGCCCGACACCATGAGCCTGGAACACCTCATTCTGGTGCGCACCGCTGCAGGCATCAGTTATATGATTTCACTCCTGACTTTGGTCGTCTTCGTTATCTCGATGCGGCTCATTGGTTGGCCCACCCGTATGGGGTCGTTCAACGTCTGGATCA
>JAOUMG010000120.1 GCA_029881635.1 Paracoccaceae bacterium
CGTCAAAGGCGGATTCACCCGGTTTCGTCAGCCATGCAGCACCTGCACCCATGGCGAGTATCAGGGCGATCCATTTGAACATGCGAGTATCCCTTTGACTTGTTGGCAAGGGTTATGCCCGCGAGTACAGAGCCTGTCGAGCCCCGCCGAAGCGGGGCGCGGACGGGGTTCAGAGCTCGATGCGGAAACGGGCGAAACCATCCGGCCCGTCCCCCGCTGGTTCGATGACGACACCTTTGACATCGGCCAGATAGCCTGTCGCATTGGGGCCGGTGTCAAACAGGACGCTTGTTCCGGGCAGCGAGGCAAAGCGCCAGTTGGCGTCGGCAGAGGGATTGATGGTGCCCTGTTCGACAATGTAGCGCACGATGATATCGCGGTTTGTGTCGGGGCCTTCGAAAATGATGGTATCGCCCATCGCACCGGGAAAACTGCCGCCCCCGCCAGCCCGGTAATTGTTGGTGGCAATTATGAATTCGGTTGATGGGTCAATGGGTTGTCCGTTATAGGTAAGGTTAATAATCCGGTTGGCCTCTGGGTTCAGATCTTCACCCTTCGGTCCGTATTTCGAAGGTTGCGACAGGTCGATTTCATAGGTGACCCCGTCGACAACATCATAGTTGTAGGACGGAAATTCAGGGTTGAGCAGTGGTTGATCCGCTTGGCCCGGGGTTATCTGATTGAATACCCCGGCCGAGCGTTCCAGCCAGTCTTTCAACTGGGCGCCGGTCACTTTCACCGCACGGATGGTGTTTGGATATAGGTAAAGATCGGCGACATTCTTGATGGCGACATCCCCTGCGGGAACATCCGTGTAATACTCTGGTCCACCGCGCCCACCGGCCTTGAAGGGGGCGGCGGCAGACAGCAAAGGCAGGGCTTCATATTCGGTGCCCTTGAGCATTTCGCTGATGTACCAGGTCTGGGCAATTGAAACGATCTGCACGGATGGATCATCCGCCACCAGCGCGAAATAGCTGTGGAGTGGTGCCGATGTCTTGCCGACTGCGCGGCGGACATAGGCGAGGGTTTCGTCATGTTCCTTTTGCACAGAGGCCAGAACCGAAGGCACGCTTTCTACCAAGGCGGTGATCGAACGATCCTCATTCCGTTTGGAAATGGGGCGCGCTTCGGTGGTGGCGTTGACGACACGCCAGCTGTTGCCATCGCGTTCCAGCAGGAGGTCGATCAACCCCAGATGCGAGCCCCAAAAGCCCCCCATCACCGCTGGTTTGCCTGAGATTGTGCCCTTGGCTGCATCAACCTCGGCGAAGCCGTCAAAAGTGGCCGAGGGAAAGACGAGATGGCTGTGCCCGGTCATCAGCGCGTCGATGCCTTCAAGACGGGCCAGCGGCACGGAAGCGTTTTCCATGCCGTCCGTGTGTTCGGCAGAGCCGATGCCGGAATGGCTGAGTGCTATGATGACTTCTGCGCCTTCCTCGCGCATCTGCGGCAGCCAGGCCTTTGCTGTTTCGACGATATCGCGGGCCTGAACCTTGCCTTCCAGATGGCGGCGGTCCCAATTCATGATCTGAGGCGGCACAAATCCGATCAGACCCACGCGGATCTTGTGAGATTCGCCGGCACCGTCGATGACCTCACGGTCGAGGATCACATAGGGCTTCAGCAAGGTTTGATCTTTGCTGGGGTCGGCTCCCATTTTTGTGATCACATTTGCCGAAACCACAGGAAAACTCGCACCGGCGATGGAATTCATCAGGAAATCGAGGCCATAGTTGAATTCATGATTGCCAAGGGTGGAGGCGTCAAAGCCAAGTGTGTTCATCGCCTGGATGACGGGATGCGAGTCGCCCGCTTTCATGCCCCGTTCATAGGCGATGTAATCGCCCATGGGGTTGCCTTGCAGAAAGTCGCCATTGTCGACCAGCATCGCATTGGTCGCCTCGGCGCGTATCGCTTCGATGATTGCAGCAGATCGCGCGAGGCCGACGGTATCGACCGGTTTGTCTGAATAGTAGTCGTAGGGAAAGACATGAACATGAAGATCTGTCGTTTCCATGATCCGAAGATGCGCCTGATTGGTGGCAGCAAATGCAGAAAATGGGTGAAGTGCGATCAAGGAAGCTCCTGCTGCTGTGCCCCCAAGGAATGTGCGCCGGGTAACGGGGGAGTATGTAAAGCGTGTCATGGTATCCTCCTGTCTTTGGTCTTTCGTGTTGGCGGGAGGGTAGCACGATGTTCGAAATCTAGCGCGGAGTTTTCGCATTTACTATACCTAAGATTGCATCAATTTACATAATGCTACCTAAAAGAGATCATATGGCCGGGGTTGGAGTGTTTTCTAACAGAATTGCAACCTCGCGGCACTCATGCGACATCTTTGCCGAAATGGAGAGAACAGATGCGACTGGCAGAGACAGTAACATTCGCTGGGGCCTGCCTGGACCGGGCCGCATGGGCCCGCAGCGAGCCAGAGAAAATCGCGAAACTGATGGCCGAAGGGACGACACGCGTGCTGCCAGTGTGGCGCGGCAAGCCACTGTTTGCCGGGGACGAGGCGGGGTGGCTTCAGCCTGGTCATGCGGTTTTATCCGAGGCGGCAGAGGCGCCGGTGTTTCTGGGGATCGATGAGGGAAGCGCGCGGTTCGCGGTTGATATCTCCGGCTGGACCCCGACAGAGGGAGAGGCCGCCCAGCCGGGGGTTTTCTTTGATCCGACCGTGCAGCGCCATCCTGCTTTGCCGGATGACCATCGTTTTGCCGAATTGCGCGGCGTCATGGCGAATTTGACGCGTGTGGACGCGGAAATGGTTGCGGCCGCACGGTCGATCCTGAGCTGGCATCGCAGCCACCGCTTCTGTTCTGCGTGCGGTGCCCCAAGCGAGGTTGCCAATGGCGGCTGGCAACGCGATTGCCCGGTCTGTGCGACCAAACATTTTCCGCGTACCGATCCCGTTGTCATCATGCTCGTAACACACGGAAATTCGGTGCTTCTTGGTCGATCACCCGGCTGGCCGGACGGAATGTTTTCGCTATTGGCCGGATTTGTTGAACCCGGCGAGACCATCGAGGCCGCTGTGCGCCGCGAAGTCGCCGAGGAAGCCGGTGTCAGGATTGGTGCGGTCAGTTATCTTGCCAGCCAGCCCTGGCCCTTTCCCTCCTCATTGATGATTGGCTGCCTTGGGGTGGCCGAAAGCGTGGACATCACACTTGATCCGGTCGAGTTGGAGGATGCACTTTGGCTTTCGCGCGAAGAAATCGCTCGGATTTTCATGGGTGACCACCCCACGATTCTGCCACCACGTCGGGGGGCAATCGCGAGTTTTCTTTTGTCTAACTGGCTTGCAGACACGCTGGATTGACGGCATTAGTCTAGATCAGAGAGGGGAGCGGAGCGGGTGAAATTCTCGACCAAGGAAGACATCGAGGCGCCGGTAGAGGTTGTTTTCGCAGCTCTGACGGATTTTCCGTCATTTGAACGCGCGGCCCTGCGCCGTGGGGCAGACATCGTGCGGATGGACAAGCTTGACCAACCAGGCGTTGGTATGGGGTGGAATGCGCGTTTTCAGCTTCGTGGCAAGTGGCGGCGGGTAGTTTGCGATCTGCGCGAATTCGACAGTCCGACCCGAATTGCCGTGATTGCAGAAAGCACCGGGTTCGATATGGTACTGGAACTCAACCTCGTGGCCTTGTCGCGCAGCCGTACCCGTCTGGGGGTAGAGTTTGACATTCGTCCGCGCACCATGTCGGCGAGGGTGAAGCTTCAGTCAGCCAAACTGATAAAGGGCAACCTCGCCCGAAAGTTTACGGACCGCGTGCAAAAATTTGCGACCGAACTGGAACTGAGGCATTTAAAATTGAGAATGCCCTGAGAATCGATCTGTTCAGCGGCGGCTTGGGTCGGCTGGATACACGCCCAGCAGTGACATGGACGAGGTGAAATAGTCCAACTCTTCCAACGCACGCTGAACGTTGGCGTCATCGGGGTGACCTTCGATATCCGCGTAGAACTGGGTTGCAGAGAATACCCCGTCAACCATGTAGCTTTCAAGTTTGGTCATGTTGACGCTGTTGGTGGCGAATCCGCCCATGGCCTTGTAGAGGGCCGCCGGAATATTGCGGACGCGAAAAACGAAGGTGGTCATCATTTTTCCATCGCCGCGGCGCTTCAGATCAGGTTCGCGCGACATCACGAGAAAGCGGGTGGTGTTGTTCGATTTATCCTCGACATGGCGGGCCAGAAGATCGAGCCCGTAAATCTCGCCTGCCAGCTCCGATGCCAGCGCTGCCAGCTTCGGGTCGCCCATTTCGGCGACGTGGCGGGCCGAGCCTGCTGTGTCTGCACCTGTCACGGGGCTGAGGTTATGGCTGCGCAGGAAGGTGCGGCATTGTCCCAACAACACAGTATGACTGATGGCACGCTCAACCTCCTCCAGCGGGGTTCCGGGCACGGCCAACAGGTTGATATGCACCCTGACAAAGGTTTCGCCGATAATATGCAGCCCGGATTCCGGCAAAAGATGGTGTATGTCGGCAACCCGTCCGTAGGTGGAGTTTTCAACTGGCAGCATGGCAAGGTCGGCATCGCCCTTGCGGACGGTTTCAATCGTATCCTCAAAAGTCGGGCAGGCGACGGCTTCCATATCGGGATAGGCTTGGCGGCAAGCCTCGTGTGAATAGGCCCCCGGTTCCCCTTGAAATGCGATCTTACCCGTCATGCAATTCGTCCCTCTGATAGCGCCCCGGACAGCAGGGGCGTTTCGTCGCGCTAACTATACCTTGAAACCGGGTAGGGGAAGCGGGTAGATAGCCGCCAAGCGAATTGCCAGGGTAGAGGCGCGACATGTTCGATACGATGACACTAACCAAGGCCGGCGGCGCGTTGTGCGGTGCCCTTTTGATCTTCCTTTTGGGGAAATGGGCGGCAGAATCGCTCTATCACACCGGGGCTTCCGGCCATGGTGGCGAAGAGATGGCGCAGGCCTATACGATCGACACCGGTGCGGATGAAGGCGGTGAAACCGCCGAGGAAGGCCCGGATTTTGCCACGCTTTTTGCTTCTGCGGATGCGGGTGCGGGCGAAAAAGTTTTTGGTAAATGCAAAGCCTGTCACAAGCTTGACGGTAGTAACGGCACGGGTCCATATCTGGACGGTGTGGTGAACCGGGCTGTGGGCGGTGTTGCAGGATTTGGCTATTCCGACGGGATGGCTGGTCATGGCGGCAACTGGGATCCGGAAAGCCTGAGCGCGTTTCTTGAGAATCCCAAAAAATACCTTCCGGGCACCAAAATGTCCTTTGCCGGGCTTTCCAAACCCCAGGACCGCGTCAACCTGATCGCGTATCTGCAGTCTTTGGGCGGATAAACTGATCTGATGTGAAAGAAATTTGGGCCGCCCCGGCTTGGGGTGGCCTTTTTTGTTGACGGCCACAGGCAGGCTCACGCATTCGCAACTTGATAGGTCGGCCAGTGACGTTCTACTTTGGTCGTCGAAGACGGGCGCATGCTAGCGCCGAAACGAGTTGAGGGGATTGGCATGACGAAACGCGGTCAAACTATCGCAGTGGCCCAGACATCGCCGCATCCGGGCGTCGGGGCATTGATGTTGGCTGTGGGCCTTGCGATTGGCGTCTGGCTTTTGACCGCGACGGTCGTGCGCGCCCAGGACGTTATCACCGCGCATGGCATATCGACCTTTGGTGATTTGAAATATTCTGCGGACTTCAAGCATCTGGATTATGTGAACCCAGAGGCGCCGAAAGGCGGCGAGATATCGGAATGGACATCGGGCGGGTTTGATTCGATGAACCCCTTTACGTTGAAGGGCCGGGCCGCCGCACTGTCGACGATCATGCTGGAAGGGTTGATGGAAGGCACCGCGGACGAGGTCGATGCGGTTTACTGCCTTTTGTGCGAAACCATCGAATACCCAGAGGATCGGGCCTGGGTAATCTTCAACATCCGACCAGAGGCGCGGTTTTCCGATGGCAGCCCGGTGACGGCCGAGGATGTTCTGTTTTCCTATGATACCTTTCGGACCAAGGGCCTGTCGAGCTACCGCACTGTGATTGCCCAGCAGGTTGAAAGTGCCGAGGTTCTGGATGAACGGCGGATCAAGTTCACCTTCAAGGCTGATTTCCCCAAGCGCGATCTGATTCAGGTCGTCGGTGGTTTGCAGATCTTCTCCAAGGCGGATTTTGAGAAAAATGGCCGCGATCTGGAAGCTTCATCGCTGGAACCATTCGTCGGGTCCGGGCCTTATCTGCTGGATAATATGGATGTGGGGACACGTATCACCTATCGCCGTGATCCGAATTACTGGGGCCGTGATCTGCCGCTGAATGTAGGGCGGCATAATTTCGACAGCATCCGCATTGAATATTTCGGCGACTATCAGGCGGCATTTGAGGCATTCAAATCCGGGGCCTATACGTTCCGGAACGAAGCCTCATCGATCATCTGGGCAACGGGTTATGATTTTCCGGCCTTTCTCAAC
>JAOUMG010000119.1 GCA_029881635.1 Paracoccaceae bacterium
ATTCCAACCCGCAACCCAGAGGAATTGCTGGAGGTTTTCACGCTGCTGACATGGGCAGCCGCCGCCCTGGGCGAAGCGGGCCGAACCCCTCAGCGGGCGCATCTGGCCGCGATTGAACGCATTGCCCCGACGCTACGGGCGTTGCGCCATGCCGATGGCGGGCTGGCGCGGTTTCATGGTGGCGGGCGCGGGCTGGAAGGGCGGCTTGATCAGGCGCTGGCCAGCGCCGCTGGCCGGGCGCGCACGGCGCATGGGCTGGCAATGGGTTATGCGCGGCTGGCGGCGGGGCGCACCTCGATCATTGTTGATGCGGCTGCACCACCGGTCGGAAAGGCATCTTCCAACGCCCATGCCTCCACGCTGGCGATGGAACTGACATCCGGCCGCCGCCCGCTGATTGTCAATTGCGGGTCTGGCGTGTCCTTCGGCCCGGAATGGCGGCGGGCCGGGCGGGCCACGCCGTCGCATTCCACATTGGGTATCGAAGGGTTTTCATCATCGCGGCTGGGCCCGGATGAGCTGATGCTGTCAGGCGGCACCCGCGGACTGATCACAGATGCCCCCAGCCAGGTCTGGGCGCAATCGGACAGCGATAGCGAGGGGCAAAGGCTCATGTCGGGCCATAACGGCTATGCCCCGACCCATGGGTTGACCCATATCCGCCAGTTATCCCTGTCGATCGACGGGCGCAGCCTGACGGGCGAAGACACGCTGGGGGCCATGACCGGCGGTGACCGGCGGCGGTTTGAAACGATCATGGAGCGGACCAAGCATCAGGGGGTTGAGTTTCACATCCGGTTTCATCTGCATCCCGATGTCGACGCCAAGGTCGATCTTGGCGGCACCGCCATCTCCATGGCGCTCAAAAGCGGTGAGATGTGGATATTCCGCCACAACGGCATTGCGGAAATGAGCCTTGAAAACTCTGTCTATCTTGAAACCGGGCGGCTGAAGCCGCGCGCCTCAAAACAGATCGTCCTGACATCGCTGGTTCTTGATTATGCCCGTCAGGTGGGCTGGACCTTGGCCAAGGCACAAGATACGCCAGCGGCCATTCGCGATACCGAGCGCGAAGAAGATTTCGCTGCCAGCTGAAGGAATGCCCGCTGTGACCACCCAAGACGCCCAGTTCCCGCCGATCCGGCGAGCCTTGATCTCTGTTTCCGACAAGACCGGAGTGGTCGAATTCGCCAGATCGCTGGCCGAACGCGGGGTGGAGCTGCTGTCCACCGGTGGCACGTCGGGGATGCTGCGCGATGCAGGTTTGACGGTGCGCGATGTGGCCGATCTGACCGGGTTTCCCGAAATGATGGACGGGCGGGTGAAAACCCTGCATCCCAAGGTTCATGGCGGGTTGCTGGCGCTGCGTGACAATGCCGACCATCTGGCCGCGATGAAAACCCACGGGATCGAGCCGATCGACCTTTTGGTGGTCAACCTCTATCCATTTGAGGCGACAGTGGCGAAGGGTGCTGATTACGATACCTGTATCGAGAATATCGACATCGGCGGCCCGGCCATGATCCGTGCAGCGGCCAAGAATCACGCCCATGTGGCGGTTGTGGTCGACCCGGAAGACTATGACAAACTGATCGGCGACATGGATCAGCACAATGGCAAGACCTGCCTGAAATTCCGCAAGAAGCTGGCCCAAACCGCCTATGCGCGCACAGCGGCATATGATGCGGCGGTATCAACATGGATGGCGGGGGCCATCGGCAACCCCACCCCGCGCCGCCGCGCCTTTGCAGGATCGCTGGCCCAAACGCTGCGCTACGGTGAAAACCCCCATCAGGATGCTGCCTTTTACACCGACGGTTCAAACCGCCCCGGAGTTGCCACCGCAAGACAGTGGCAGGGCAAGGAACTGAGCTATAACAACATCAACGATACTGACGCGGCCTATGAACTGGTCGCCGAATTTGCGCCGGAACAGGGACCGGCCTGTGCCATCATCAAGCACGCAAACCCCTGCGGTGTGGCCCGTGGCGCCACATTGCACGAGGCCTACAGGCGCGCGTATGACTGTGACCGCACATCGGCCTTTGGCGGTATCGTTGCGCTGAACCAGCCTCTGGATGCGGCCACAGCCGAAGAAATTTGCCAGATTTTCACCGAGGTCGTGATTGCCCCCGGCGCGGACGATGCTGCCCGTGCTGTATTTGCGGCCAAAAAGAATCTGCGGCTGCTGACAACCGATGGCCTTGCCGATCCTGCAACCCCCGGCCTGACATTCAGGCAGGTCGCGGGCGGATTTCTGGTGCAGGACCGCGATAATGGCGCGATCACCCTCAGTGATCTTAAAGTGGTGACCAAGCGCGCGCCCACGGATGCGGAAATCGCCGACATGCTTTTCGCCTGGAAAGTCGCAAAGCACGTGAAATCCAACGCGATCATCTATGTCAAAGACGGTGCCACCGTCGGCGTCGGGGCGGGGCAGATGAGCCGGATCGATTCGACCCGCATCGCGGCGCGCAAATCCCAGGACATGGCCGAGGCCCTGAACCTGCCGCAACCGCTGACCCGGGGGTCTGTGGTGGCGTCGGACGCGTTTTTCCCGTTTTCCGATGGGCTCCTGGCGGCTGCCGAGGCCGGGGCAACCGCCATCATCCAGCCCGGAGGGTCAATGCGTGATGACGATGTGATTTCGGCGGCAGATGCGGCGGGTCTTGCCATGGTGTTCACTTCCATGCGTCATTTTCGACACTGAGACCCGGTGCCTTGTCCCTTGCAGCGCGCCAATATAGGCAACCTTTGATGCGAACAGTCACCAAAATTGCGGCCATCACGCTGGCCCTGGATCAGGCCTCCAAATTTCTGGTGGTTCAAATGCTCGACCTCGGGTCGCGGCAAAGCATTGATGTGTTTCCACCCTGGTTCAACCTTCGCATGGCATGGAATCGCGGCATAAATTTCGGGCTGTTTTCCGATACCGGCGGTCTGATGCGCTGGTTATTGATCCTGATGGCCGTAGCGATAACGACCGGGATATGGATATGGATCCGGCGCCAGCCGCATAACCGCTGGGTGAAACTCTCGGCCGGGCTGCTGATCGGCGGGGCCATCGGCAATGTGATTGACCGTGTTTACTATGGCGCCGTCGCCGATTTTCTGAATATGTCGGCACCGGGCTTCGCAAATCCCTATTCGTTCAACGTCGCGGATATCGCGATCTTTGTCGGGGCCATCGGTCTGGTGTTTTTCACCGGAAGGGAGAAGACCCCGTGACGCGTCGCCGGACATAGGCTAAGACAAGGCAAAGCAGGTGAGGGAGAGATCAATGCGGGCACGATTTGGCATCCTCGGAATCGCAATCTGTGCGGTTCTGGCGCTGCCGGCCTGCGGCAACATCTTCGGCGGTGAAAAGAAGGACCCGAAACTTCTGAACATCCGCTCGGCCAGCCGTAGCCCGGACGAATTCACAGTTCTGCCGACCAAACCTCTGCAATTGCCGGACGATTTGATGTCGCTGCCCGAACCAACCCCCGGTGGCGAAAACATCACCGACCCGACGCCCGAGGCAGATGCCGTGGCCGCACTTGGCGGCAACCCGGCGTCGCTGAAGCGTACCGGCATTGCCGCTGGCAATGGCGGGCTGGTTTCATATGCTTCGCGCTTTGGCGTTTCAGGCGATGTGCGCAGCCAGTTGGCCGCCGAAGACCTTGAATATCGGCGCAAGAATGACGGCAGGCTGCTGGAACGGCTGTTCAGTGTGAACGTTTACTACAAAGCCTACAAACCCATGTCGCTCGACAAATATGAGACGTTGGAATTCTGGCGGAAGGCCGGTGTGCGCACTGTCGGTGCCCCCCCGATCGAAACACTCGAATAGCGATCACGTTCACCTCTCTGTCAGCGGGGTTGACGTGACCCCCAATCAGGTTACCTCTGCTAAGTCATGACGAGGGAGAGACGCATGTTTCGTACGTTGCGCTGGCTGGCGCTTGCCGCACTGATCGCACCACCCGCATTGTCGGAAGAGGTCACGACCTTTACCCTTGATAACGGGCTCGAGGTTGTGGTGATCGAAGATCACCGTGCGCCGGTTGTTGTGCAGATGGTCTGGTACCGCGCCGGGGCGGCAGACGAAAGGCCGGGGCTTTCAGGCATCGCGCATTACCTTGAGCATCTGATGTTCAAGGGCACCAAGACGCTGGCACCCGGCGAGTTTTCCAAGGTGGTCGAGGCCAATGGCGGTTCGGACAACGCCTTCACCTCATGGGATTATACCGGCTATTTCCAGCGCATCGCAGCCGACAGGCTGGAACTGGTGATGCGGATGGAGGCAGACCGGATGCAGGGCCTGATCCTGACCGAGGATGACTGGCTAACCGAACGCGACGTTGTCATAGAAGAACGCAACCAGCGGGTAGACAGTGACCCCGGCGGGATTTTTGGCGAACAGCGGCGCGCGGCACAGTATCTGAACCACCCCTATGGCAGGCCGGTCATCGGCTGGCGGCACGAAATGGAAAAGCTGACGCGGCAGGACGCGCTTGACTGGTACGAGACCTATTATGCGCCCAATAACGCGGTTCTGGTCGTTGCGGGCGATGTCGAGCCGGACAATGTCCGCCAACTTGCCGAAACCTATTACGGTGTGTTGAAGCCCAGCCCGAGCATCACCAAGCGCGCGCGCCCGCAGGATCCGCCTCAACTGGCCGAGAGGCGCCTGTCCTATTCCGACCCTCGCGTTTCACAACCTTTTGTCAGCCGCAGCTATTTTGCCCCGGAACGCAATCCGGGATCGCAGGAAAAGGCTGCCGCCCTGACCATTCTTGCCGATCTGCTTGGTGGCAATGGCCAGACCTCGGTTCTGGCGCGCAAATTGCAGTTCGAAACGCAAAAGGCCATTTATACGAACGCGCATTACGATGGGACATCCTTTGATCCGATGACCTTCAATCTGGCGGTTGTGCCCTCTGAAGGCGTCGGAATGTCAGAAATCGAGGCAGCACTCGACCAGGTGCTGGCGGATTTTCTGGAAACCGGCGTGGATGCGGCCCAGTTCGAACGGGTGAAAACCCGGATCGGCGCCGCAATGATCTATGCAGCCGATGATGTGAACGGCTTGGCGCGCCGGTACGGCGAAGCGCTGACCTCCGGGTTGACCGTCGAAGACGTACAGGCCTGGCCCGAAGTGCTGGCCAATGTAACCGAGGCTGACGTCTTGGCCGCCGCAGCGGAAATATTCGATCGCCGCCGCGCGGTGACAGGCTGGATGATGCGGGCAGATGCCCCGGAGGTAATGCAATGATCCGCACCGTTTTTGCCGGCGCCATCGCGCTGATCATGGCCTGGCCCGCCTTGGCCGCCGTCAAAATCAACGAAATCACATCGCCGGGCGGTATCAAGGCCTGGCTGGTAGAAGAACATTCGATCCCGTTCACAGCGCTTGAAATCCGCTTCAAGGGTGGCACCAGCCTTGATGCCCCCGGCAAACGCGGGGCAACACTCCTGATGATGGCGCTTTTGGAAGAGGGCGCGGGCGATCTGGATTCGCAGGGCTATGCCGAAGCACGCGAGGCGCTGGCCGCCGAAATCAGTTTCGATGCTTTCGACGACGGCGTTTCAATCTCGGCCAGGTTCCTTACCGAAAACAAATCCGAGGCGCTGGCGCTGGTGAAACTGGCGCTGACTGAACCGCGCTTTGATCAGGACGCTATCGATAGGGTGCGGGCGCAGGTCGTCTCTATCATCCAGTCCGAGGCCAAAGACCCCCGCGATATTGCCAACCGGAACTTTGACAGGCTGGCCTATGGCGATCATCCCTATGGGTCATCGCGCAATGGTACAATCGACAGCATCAGCGCCCTGACGCGCGATGATCTTATTGCCGCCAAGGCCGGGGTCATGGCGCGGGATCGGCTCTATGTTTCTGCCGTGGGCGACATCACGAGTGACGAATTCGGCGCGCTTCTCGACGATCTGCTGGGCGACCTGCCTGAAACAGGTGCGCCCTTTCCGCCCGCTATCGACGTGGCGCTGACGGGCGGTGTCACGCTGGTCGATTTCGGATCGCCGCAATCCGTGGTGGCCTTCGGCCATGCCGGGATCAAACGCGATGACCCGGATTTCTTCGCCGCCTACCTGCTTAATCAGGCGCTTGGCGGCAGTGGTTTTGCCGCGCGCCTGATGGAGGAAGTGCGTGAAAAGCGCGGCCTGACCTACGGGATATCATCCTATCTTGTGCCGATGGATCTGGCTGAAACCTGGCAGGGTTCCTTTGCTTCGGCAAATGAGAAGGTCGCCGAGGCGATCGAGGTTGTCCGCGACGAATGGGCCAAGGCCGCAGCCGAAGGTCTGACCGAGGCGGAACTGGACGCCGCCAAAACCTACCTGACCGGTTCTTACCCCTTGCGTTTTGACGGCAACGAACGCATCGCCAATATCCTTGTGGGTATGCAGGCCGACGATCTGCCCACCAGCTATCTGACGGACCGCAATGGCTATATC
>JAOUMG010000121.1 GCA_029881635.1 Paracoccaceae bacterium
ATGTCGCTGTGTCACTGAAAGGCTTCACCGCAGGTTTTGAAGCTGTAAAGAAGGCCAATGCGCCCAAAGAGTGACCGGAAACGGGGCTGAAATAACCTGTTGTCAAAGATGGAAGCACCGCCCAAATCGGGCGGTGTTTTTTTAAGGGCTAGCTGGAACCGGTCACACCTTTTTCAATGCAATGACTGCGTTACCCCCCCCGAATCCAAACGCGTTGGACAATGCAACACCCACCTTTGCCTGACGGGCGGTATTGGGCACAACGTCAAGCGCGCATTCCGGGTCGGGTTGTTCATAACCGATTGTCGGCGCGACCACGCCGTGGCGCAAGGCCATCACACAAGCTAATAACTCGACAGCGCCCGTCGCCCCGATCAGGTGACCATGCATGGACTTTGTTGATGAGACCATAAGGTTTTTGCTATACCCTGCGAAGGTGCCGTTAATGGCCGCGCATTCGGTTTTATCGTTGGCCTTTGTCCCGGTACCGTGGGCGTTTATGTAATCAACTTCGTCGGCGTTCAGCCCCGCACTATCCAAAGCCCCTTTCATGGCTCGTTCTGCACCGGCCTGACACGGCAATACGATGTCCGATGCATCAGATGTCATCGCGAAGCCGACAACCTCGGCCAGAATGTCGGCACCGCGGTTCCGGGCGCTTTCCCATTCTTCGAACACGAAAATACCCGCACCTTCGCCTTGAACCATTCCACTGCGGTTAGCACTGAACGGGCGGCAGGCTTCTTCGGACATGACGCGAAGCCCTTCCCAGGCTTTCATACCCCCAAAACACAGCATCGCTTCGGAACCGCCGGTTACCATCACCGGTGCCGTACCAGACCTGATCATCTGAAAGGCCAATCCCATTGCGTGGTTTGACGAAGCGCAGGCGGTCGATACTGTAAAGCTTGGGCCCTGTAATCCCCATGTCATGCTGATATGATTTGCAGCAGCGTTCGCCATCATTTTTGGAACAACAAATGGATGAACTTTGTTCTTTCCCTCGCTATAAACCGCGCGGTAGCTGTCATCGGCGGTCTCGACGCCCCCACCCGCCGTTCCAAGAATGACACCTGAAGTTTGCCCGAGAGCCCCTTGAAATGTAAGGCCTGACTGCCTGATGGCCTGACCTGCGGCCACCAAGGCAAACTGGGTGTTGCGGTCATAAAGGGACAATTGGCGCGGCGTAAACTCCGTTTGCGGCAACCATCCACGCACCTGCCCGCCGATCCGGACACCAAGTCTGTCAATGTCCCGGATATCAAGTGGCCCAATCCCGGGTCTCGCCTCGCGGAATGCTTCAAAAGTCGTTTCGACATCAAGCCCGAGCGGGTTAATCGTTCCCGCACCCGTGATGGCGACCCTTTTCATGTACGCGCGGCAATCAACGCCTCTACCGAGGTAATGATTGACCCGACAGAAGAAATGTCAAAACCGCCCTCACCCGGCTGATTGGCGTTGAAGGGAACGGATACACCGAAAGCTTCTTCAATCGCGAAGATGGATTCGACCATGCCAAGGCTGTCAATACCAAGTTGTTCAATCTTCGCTTCCGGATGCAGCAGCGACTTATCCACCGCACCCTTTTCCGCAATGATTGAAATTACCCGATCTTTGACGCTAGTCATCCGCCTTCCTGTCGCCCTTGCCTTCCTGGCGCAGTTTAGACACTTCGTTCCGCAGTTCGGTTACCTGAGCGAACAGCCGACCTAACCTACGGATATTCTTCCACGCCTCCAAATGAGTGGTCATTTTCAGGGCTGGCGATCCCAAGAGCACGCGCCCTGCCGGTGCATTGGAAAAGATTTTGGTCGCCCCACCGGCGACGACATCGTTGCCGACAAAAATATTGTCCGATACTCCGCATTGCCCCCCCAGTACCACCCTGTCGCCGATCCGCGACGATCCGGCGATTCCGACTTGGCCACAGAGAAGGCAGTCGCGCCCCACGGTCACATTGTGCCCGATGTGAACCAGATTATCGAGTTTGGTGCCAGAACCGATCCGGGTCGTGCGAACAGTGCCGCGGTCAATCGTGGCATTGGCACCGATCTCCACATCATCACCGATTTCCACAGAGCCCAGAGAATGAATCCTGGTCCAGTTTTGATCAGTGGGCACAGCCGTTGCACCAAGCGATTCACGGGCCATTTCCGGACGGGATTTTTCTGCCGTGACAAAGGAAAAACCATCTGCCCCAATCACGGCACCCGGCTGACAGATAAGCCGGTCACCAACTGTGACCCTTGCGCCGATACGCGCGCCGTGCAGGATCAGGGCATCATCGCCGATCACCGCAAATTCGCAAATCGTTACATGGGCAGCAATCCTTGCCCGATCACCCAGCGATACATTCCGTCCAATGACAACAAAGGGACCAATGGCGGCCCCTGCGCCGATCACCGCGCCTTCACCGATCACCGCCGTGGGGTGAATTCCTGGTTCAATATCGTGTCCTGCATCCAGCAGCCGCGTCAGGCCAGCCATCGCGTACCGGGGGCGCGAAACACAAATTGCGCCCTTCAATCCAAATGACTTCCAGTCCGCACCTTCCCAAAGAACGGCAGCCTTGGCACCGCTTTCGGCGAGTTGCGGCGCATATTTTTCATCCATGGCCAGCGCCAGATCGTCCGCACCGGCCAAGGCGGGCTCAGTCGCCTTGTTGACGCGCAGCGTCGTGTCGCCAAATGCCTGCGCACCGATGGCCGCAGCAATCTCAGCAATTGTATGGGACATCGACGCTACAAAGCTCCGCACAACCGGCGACCATCCACCGGCATCGAAGATTTATCCCTGAACCGTCGGCATGACCACCCCGGCCTTTTCAAGCGTGTCAAAAACCCGCCCATCGCGCCCATAAACATCACGGCGAAATTCGATCCGCCCTTTTGGAGTTGGCCAGGCCGTGAAATAAACGATGTGCACGGGTACAGGTGTCTTCAACGGAAGGGTCGTTTCCGCGCGGGTATTCAGATGGGCCGCAAACTCACCCTTCGGGTCGCTGCTTTGCGGGGCAAGCAGGGCATAGGCAAAATCAAATGGCTGTCCGAGCCGGATGCAGCCGTGGCTGAATGCGCGGACCTCTTTGTTAAACAATGACTTAGACGGTGTATCGTGAAGATAGATGTTCCACTTGTTGGGGAACATGAACTTCACCAGCCCCAATGCATTACTGTCTGAGGGCGGTTGCGACATCGAGAAAGGAAAATTCCGCGCGCTGAACTGGGTAAAGTCCGTCTCAGCGCGGTTGACCACCCTGCCCCGGCGGTCGACAATTTTCAGATGCCGGACGGAATTGGGGTTCTTTTGCAGCATCGGCAGATATTCTTTGACCGTAATGGAACGCGGGACATTCCATGTCGGGTTGATGACCATGAATTCCATCTGATCGGAAAATTCGGGGCTTCGCCGATCAGCCTGATTCATGCCAACGACGGTCACCGTTTCAAAGGTTACTTTCCCATTGTCGATAATCTTGGCACTGAAGTCGGGCAAATTAACCCAGATATGCCGCTTGCCAAGTGACACGCCATTCATCCAGCGCAACCGTTCCATGGCCACCACTACTGACTGCCACCTGTCCTCCACACCGACATTGATTTCGGCAATGGTCGCTTCGCCAGCCACGCCATCGGCAGTCAGCCCATTTTCAATCTGAAACCGTTGAACGGCTTTTTGCATGGCGCCGTCGTAGGTTTCGGTCGCACTACGGCGAAGATATCCCATCCGAACCAGGCGGTCACGCAGGGCTGTCACCGCTGCACCGCTATCGCCAGGCTTAACGGCGCCCTTTGACAGTTCCGGACCCCATCCGCCAGACTGGAAAGCCAATTCCAGATCAAGCTTTGCCCTCATCAATTGGGTGTATTGGGGCGATGCCGGCGGCAGGGTTTTTATGAAAGCCCTGGGATCGGATGCGGCAAACGCCCGCAAGGTTGACAGGGGATTTCGCCTTGGGACTTCGCGCACAATCCCGGGATCGGCTGTGATAGGGTCGATCGAACCGGTCTGTACGTCATTCGCATAAGTCAGAAACACAGTTGAAACGGCAACCTCAAGCTGACCGCGCTGACGCTCCGAGGCCAGATCGTCAAAAGTCGCGCGCAAACTGGCCGTGTTGTACCGTGCAACCGGCAGGCCATGGTCACCGGCCCGCTCTAACGCCTGAAAGAAAGCAGCGCGTCGGGCGCTATCTTTTGAGGTCGTCCAAAGCGCTTCATACCCACGTTCCTGATAAAACGCTGACAATGCAGGGTCTTTAGAGGACGCTTCAGCAACCGCCTGCCGAAATGCCAGGTCCGAAGCATTCGCTGGCAAGCCTTGTGCTGACAGCACAGGAATTATCAGGAAAACAAGGTAAAAAATCGGGAAGAAATTTGGCAGCTTAAACAACGGCAGTTTCATCAGGACCCCAGAACTTTCTTGTCAATGACAGCAATGTCCCGGATTTCGCAAAATGAGTCCATTCACGATGCTGCCATGTTCCTCGCCGCAGCCATCAGGTGTAGCCAATCCGCAACTCCACAGCATTTTCTGTGACCATTTTACCAGAGGCCAACCATGTTCAGCAGGTTTTCGCCGATTGGCCCACCATTCCCGAATCTGCAACAATTGCGCATTGGAGAAAGGATAGTGTTGTGTAATAAATCCCGAAGCACTTGGGGAAGTTGTTGACAATAGGCCGTTCTTAAAGCGGCCAAGCGCACGGGACAGACGCGAATACCATGACAAAACTCGTTTCCAACGGATTTACAAGGCGTGGCTTGCTCGGTGCATTTGCTGCTACCGCACTTGTAGCAGCCCCAACCTGCAGCAATGCATTCGGCATTTTGCGCGGGGCTGGAGACGTGCGTCGCATTCGGATGTATTCCGGGCGTACGGGCGAGAGCATCGACACGATTTACTGGATCGAAGGCAAATACGTGCCCGAAGCCCTGAACGAAATCACCTATTTCATGCGCGACTGGCGGTCGGACGCCACCAAGGACATTGATCCTCGTACCGTCGATATTGCTGCGGCAACCCACAGGTTGCTGGACATCAGTGAACCTTACCTCTTGCTTTCTGGATACAGGACGGAAAAGACGAATGCATTGCTGCGTTCAAAATCGCGCCGGGTCGCCCAGAATTCGCTTCATATGAAAGCGCAGGCGGCTGACCTTCGGCTTCGCTCCAGATCCGTCTCCCAAGTTTACCGGGCAGCAACTGCTTGCGGTGCGGGTGGCGTTGGAAAATATTCACGCTCCAACTTCGTTCACATGGACTGCGGCCCAATCCGCACCTGGGGCGGCTGAGGCATTCAACCCAGGCACTGCAAATCTTAACCGTGATGGCGCCCCAATGGGCGCTATTTCATTTTATACCTTCGACAGTTTATGAGTTTTGTTTTTGGGAGCGCCCCTGCTCATTCAGGCCGCTGACCCCAATGATAAACTTCCGTTCAAATTCCAAATCAATCGTGCATTCTGGGCTACCCTTGCTGCTGGCAACGGGGGATGCGCTCGGCGCCGGGTGATCGGTATTCTTACCTTCCTGCAATAGCTCAATGTCGCTGCCATATACGCACTGCCCGTCCCGGTACTGTGCCTTTACCTTCAGCGTGACCGGGTCAGCGACTGTCACAACCGGCACATTCTCAATACACTCCAACAGCATGTCTTCGGGGGGGCCAGTTTCGGGCAGAAATACTTCCGAAGGTTTCTTCGCCTCAACATTGATATTCGTGTAGCGATTCAATCTGCGCATACAATCAACATCCAGAATTGTAATCTGGTGGTTCCATCCGAACGCGGCGGTTCTCGGCCTTTGGCCATAGGGGACATCATTGTCGAGAAACTCAAAGTGGATTTTCTGACGTTCTTTGTTCACCCAGGAAAAGAACAGTTGCGGCATGCCGGTATAGGCTTCGATATTGTGATAGAGCAGATCGTCGACAGCCTTGTACCGGCCAGTTTCGATGCCCCGCTTCCAGGCCCGTTCTACCGTTTCTGTCGGAGGGGTAATGACAAAAAACAAAAACACCGTCGCGCCGAACCGGCTAAGCAGGCGGCCGTCGGATTGTGTACTGGAGGTGGGTGAAAAGCTGTCGAACCGGAACCTGTCAATCAGGAGGTGCGGCATCTCGCGGCGCATCGCCTTTAGTTCCATGTAGCGGTCGAGCTTTTTATCAATGATCTCCAGTTCCTGCCCTGTCAGCATCGCGCCATATTTGAAGTCTTCGCCTAAACTTCTGTAGTCAAACAGGTATTTCCGCCAATAATCGGGACTGATAAGGGCAAAATCCTTCCAAGAGATACCAAGCCTACCGGCAAGCTCCCTTTGCAATGGCCGTATTGTGCTTTTGCCAGCACCGGAGGCACCTTTTACATTCATGATGAAGGGCTCAGCCTGATAGGGAAGCAGGCGGAAACCCTCAGCCTTGGCGGCGTCCAGTATGATCGGCTGGAT
>JAOUMG010000122.1 GCA_029881635.1 Paracoccaceae bacterium
CCGGTGCGGCGCGCTTGATTGTTGGGTGTAAATGCCCAGTTGAAAGGATATGAGGATGACAATGGAAAAACAGAGGGAACTAACCTGATGGCAGGCAGCGGAGGCCCATGGGGCGGCGGCGGATCCGGCGGCGGAGATGATGACGACAAGCCACGTGACGGCCGAAGGCCAAGCGAACGGCCACAGATCCCCGAGATCGAAGAGATCATGAAGAAGGGCACCGAACAACTTCGGGTGCTGATGGGGGGGCGAGGCAATCGCGGCGGCATGAACGGCGGCGGCGGTGGCGGACAAAGCGGTCCGACGGGCCCGCAACTGACCAAGGGTACAATTGGGCTCGGAGTGTTGGCGGCAATCGCCGTTTGGGCATTCCAGTCCTTTTATACGGTCAAGCCGGAAGAACAGTCGGTTGAACTCTTCCTTGGCAAATTTTCAAGTATCGGTAATGCCGGTCTGAACTTTGCCCCTTGGCCTCTGGTCACGGCGAATGTCATCGCGGTCACACCCGAACGCATTGAAGATATCGGTGTCGGGCAGGGTAGTTCTGCCGATAACGGGTTGATGCTGACGGGTGATGAAAACATTGTCGACATTGATTTTCAGGTTGTCTGGAACATCAACGACGCACAGAAATACCTCTTTAACCTGCGTGATCCGCAATTGACGATTTCGGCAGTGGCTGAATCGTCCATGCGCGAAATTATCGCCCAGTCACAGCTCGCACCCATTCTGAACAGGGATCGTGGTGTGATCGCCGAACGGCTGAAGACGTTGATCCAATCCACACTGGACAGCTACGATTCAGGGCTGAACGTCGTACGGGTCAACTTCAACCGCGCCGATCCGCCGCGTGAGGTGATTGATGCGTTCAAAAACGTGCAGTCCGCAGAACAGCAGCGCGACCGTTTGCAAAAAGAAGCCGACGCCTATGCCAATACGGTTCTGGCTGGCGCACGTGGTGCGTCCGCGCAGATTCTTGAAGAGGCCGAGGGCTACCGCGCTCAGGTGGTCAATCAGGCCGAAGGTGAAGCCAGCCGCTTTTCGGCAGTTCTGACTGAATATCAAAAGGCACCGGAAGTGACGCGTAAACGGCTCTATCTTGAAACAATGGAATTGGTTCTGGGTCGTGTCGACAAATTCATCATGGATGAAAGCCAGGGTGGACAAGGTGTTGTACCCTACCTGCCGCTGAACGAACTGGGCCGCAAGGCGACGCCGCCAGCAACAACCGGGGGGGCAAACTGATGAACCGCTCAACACTTCTACTGCCGATCATCGTCATGGCGATTGCCGCCGTGATGTCGGCCCTGTTCATCGTGGATGAACGCGAAAAAGCCCTGGTTCTGCAATTCGGCCAGATCAAGTCGGTGCATGAAGACCCCGGGCTCTACTTCAAGATCCCACTGATCCAAGATGTCGTGCGCTATGACGACCGGATCCTTGGCCGTGATATTCAGCCCTTGGAAATCACGCCGCTGGATGACCGTCGTCTGGTTGTCGACGCCTTTGCGCGCTACCGCATTTCGGACCTGCAGCAGTTTCGAAGAGCGACTGGTGTTGGCGGGGTCGCCTTTGCCGAAAGCCGGATCGACACGATCCTGAATGCCCAGATCCGTGAGGTTCTTGGGTCGGTCACGTCATCAGAAATTCTGTCGGCTGACCGTGCGGAACTGGCAACACGCATCCGGACCGCCGCAGCGACCGAGGCAAATTCACTGGGTGTGCAGATCATCGATGTGCGACTGAAGCGCACGGATTTGCCGGAACAGAACCTTGACGCCACTTTCGCCCGGATGCGGGCCGAACGGGAACGTGAAGCTGCCGACGAAGTGGCGCGCGGTAACGAAGCAGCCCAGCGGGTTCGCGCATTGGCTGACCGGACCAAGGTGGAATTGGTCTCTGATAGCCAGCGCCAGGCCGACATCGTTCGTGGTGAGGCTGATGCCAAGCGCAATGCGATTTTTGCAGCCGCCTATGGTGCCGACCCCGAATTCTTTGACTTCTACCGGTCGCTTGCTGCCTACCGCGCAGCTTTGCTGGGAGGGAATTCGACCATGGTCATGGCGCCGGACAGCGAATTCTTTGACTATCTGAAATCGGCGGAACGGCCGTAACCAATGTCTGCTATTGCCATTTTTCTGCTGGCAATCGGGCTGGTGCTATCATTGGAGGGGCTGGTGCTTGCACTGGCCCCTTCGCGTATCGACACATTGCTGGAAATGCTGCGCCAGATGCCGGTGGAAACCCGCCGAAATCTGGGGCTGGGGGCGCTGGCGCTGGGCGTGGCGCTGATTTGGCTGGCCCGGGGGCTGGCGGGCTGATCCGTTGTCTGCAACAATATGCCTTGTACGATCACATCGAGTTGACATGGCGCGACGGGCTTTGAATTGCACTTCGGCATACCTACCTAGAATATGCAGGTGTACAGTTGCGGCCCCTTGGTCGTGGCTGACGTGAAAACAAGGGAGTTTCAGATTGAAACCGCAGGTGATAACTCTTCAAACTGGTCTGACGCAGCCCAAGGCTGTGTTGCGAATGATGTGGGTTCTGCTGCTGGCAATGGCGCTGGCCGTCGGGCAGGCCCTGCAGGTAGAGGCGCGCGCAGCGCCTGACAGCTTTGCCGATCTGGCGGAAACGATCAGCCCCTCCGTGGTCAACATCACGACGACGACAGTCGTTGCTGCCCCGACCGGGCCCTCACCGATTGTTCCCGAAGGTTCGCCTTTTGAAGACTTTTTCCGGGACTTTGGCGGACCGAACGGAAATCGTGGTCCGCAACGGTCCAATGCGCTGGGGTCCGGCTTTGTGATTTCCGAAGACGGCTATATCGTCACCAACAATCATGTGATCGAGGGCGCCGATGAAATCTCCATCGAGTTCTTCTCCGGTAAGAAGCTGGATGCAAAACTTGTGGGTACCGACCCGAAAACAGATATCGCGCTTTTGAAGGTCGAAAGCGATACGCCACTGTCTTTTGTCAACTTCGGCAACAGCGATCTGATGCGTGTTGGCGACTGGGTCATGGCGATGGGTAACCCGCTGGGGCAGGGGTTTTCGGTTTCCGCCGGGATCGTTTCGGCGCGTAACCGCGAACTTTCCGGTACCTATGACGATTTTATCCAGACGGATGCTGCGATCAACCGGGGCAACTCGGGTGGCCCGCTGTTCAACATGGACGGCGAAGTCATCGGCGTGAATACCGCAATCCTGTCGCCCAATGGCGGATCCATCGGTATCGGGTTTTCGATGGCCTCGAACGTGGTGTCGAAAGTTGTCGGCCAGTTGCGCGACTTTGGTGAAACCCGCCGCGGTTGGCTGGGTGTGCGCATCCAGGACGTAACCCCGGACGTGGCCGAGGCCATGGGCCTGGCAGAAGCCAAGGGCGCATTGGTAACGGATGTACCGGAAGGACCATCGAGGGATGGCGGTATTCTGTCGGGCGACGTCATCACGTCATTTGACGGTGCCGAAGTTTCCGATACCCGTGAACTTGTCCGCCGCGTGGGCGATACCGAAATCGGCAAGGCCGTGCGCGTGATTGTCCTGCGCGAAGGCAAGAGTCAGACATTGATGATCACCCTGGGCCACCGGGAAGCTGCCGAAGGCGAAGCCGTTCCGGCGTCGGTTACCTCGACCGAGCCGGTTGAATCCGATATTCTGGGCATGAAGCTAAGCACGCTAACCCCTGAGGCAAGATCCGAGATGGGGCTGAAGCCGGACGATGAAGGCCTGGTCATTTCCGAGATCGATGAAGCAAGCGAAGCCTATGGCAAAGGTCTGCGCGCCGGTGATCTGATCACCGAGGCGGGCCAGCAGAAAGTCGCGTCGGCCAGTGATCTGAAGACGCGGATTTCGGAAGCGAAGGATGCTGGCCGCAAATCACTGCTGCTGTTGATCCGCCGCGATGGTGACCCGCGTTTCGTCGCGTTGTCTGTCGAATAGGATTGCCTCAACTAGAACATTGAAAAGGCGCCCAGACGGGCGCCTTTTTCATATCACTGCGGGTACTTTTCTGCGCCCGGTGACGATCAGATACACAGCAAGACTGCCCACAACGATCGCTCCGCCGATCAGCATCGGCAATGTCAGCGGTTCGTCTGCAAAGGCCCAGACCCAGATGGGCCCGATGACGGTTTCCAGCAGCATGATCAGGCTGACATTGGCCGCCGACGTGTGACGCGAGGCAAAGGTCAGGGCAAGGAATGACGCGGGCAGGATGAGGAACCCGGTGACGACGATGGCCCAGACCTGGCCATCCATCATCACAGCGGGGCCACCGGCAAGAAGCATCCCCAATGCACCTGCCAGAAAGGATCCCGTGCCGATTGCCGGGAAAATCGGGATGGACCGGACCTTGCGCAGGATCACGAAGGTCAGCGCCAGTGAGGCCGCAACGCCCAATCCCGCCGCTGCCCCAAGCGCAGAGCCGAGGTTAAAGCCGACATCACCCGTGTCACGGCCGAGGATGGCGATGAAGATACCCGCCAGCACGGCCACAGTTGCGACCCAGGTGGCGCGCCCGGTTGCCTCGCCCGCCAGCGCCCAAGCGAAAATGGCGGCAAAGATCGGCGATGTGGCCACTGCGAAAAGGACAACCGGCACAGGCGCCACAGCGATGCCCAGCGAAAAAAGCGCGGAATTGACCATATGGCACAGGATTATCGCGCCACCCGCCCGAGTGAAGAGACCGCTGCGCCCCGGCGCCCCGCTCAGCATCCACAAGACGAGCAGAACCGACCCCATGGTCAGCCCGCGCCATGCCATCATTTGAAATCCGCCCATCTCCGACCAACGCATGAACATCGTATCGGGCGTCAGGATCAGCGCGCCGAAAGTGGCCAGCGCGAGCCCGAATAGGGGGTGGCGTGTCATGAGGCTTCTCATCAGGTTGGTGGGGTTGTCAGCGCCCTTGTTGTCTAAAGGAGAGCAGCGCCGCATGTCCACTGCCGCTTTGGCACAGTGTAAGTTTGGTATCAGAGTGCTGAAAGATGGTCAGTTCGCGGAATTACTGGGCTGCTTCCAGAGGTTTTGGGCTGGCCACATTGTCCTGTGCGTCCAGCAGAATCTGATCGAAAAGCCAGTTCCGAAAGGCGAGGATTTTTGGAACATGGCTGCGGTTGGTTTGATACGCCAGTGAATAGATCGTACGCACGGGCGAAGTAATATCAAAAACCTGTCTTAGATCACCTGCGTCAATCATATCACTGAGCAATTCGCGGTAGGCAAGGGCAACCCCGACGCCATCAAGGGCGGCGGCGGTGGATAACTCGCAATGAGCAAATCGCGGGCCGACGCCGGGGCAAACGTCGGGAAGTTCGGCTGCAGTGAACCATTCTTCCCATCCGTCAGACGTTTCGTCGCGCAACAGCACATGACCAATGAGATCGATTGGCCGTTGCAGTTCGGGGTGAGTTCTCAGATAGGCGGGGCTGCACACCGGTGTACGTGTCGCAGCAAAAAATGGCTCGATTGCAACGCCTTCCACTGGTTGATCACCCCAATGGATGATCAGGTCAAGATCACCGCCTCGGAAATCTGTCGGGGGTAATCCTGTTTCAATTGCCAGTTCCAGATCCGGATGGGCTTGCATGAATGAAGGCATGCGCGGGATCAGCCACCGCTTGGCGAACCATTCGGTCATTTTCAGCCGCAGAACCCCGCGCATCGAATGCCCAGTTACCGAGCGCGTGCTCAGATCAAGCTGGTCGAGAATGGGGGTGACATGGCGAAGGTACAGCGTTCCCTCTTGGGTCAAACGTACATCCTGCGCTGTACGCAGGAAGAGCTGTAGGTCAAGATAAGATTCAAGAAGTTTGATCTGATGGCTAATGGCTGATGGGGATACGCAGAGTTCCGCTGCGGCTTCCTTGAACGAACCAAGCCGTCCTGCGGCTTCGAATGCCCTAAGTGCCGGAAACGGTGGGAGTGTGCGCTTCATTCGCGTGTACCGATTTCATCTGCAGGTGAATTCTTATCGTTTGCGCAAGATATGAAGCCAACCCTAGCCTGAAACCAGTTTCTTGGCAATTTGGAGGGCGTGATGGAACGGCATAGTGAGAATTCAACAATTCGCAGTCGACTTTTGACGGTTCCGATGGCGACATGCGCCTTGGTCGGAGTAGTCGCTGGCGCGGCCCTGGCGCAAATGGCGGGTCCAAAGGAACACAAGGGGCTCGCCGTCGAAAATCTGGCTGTCATCGAAGAAGAGATGTTGCGCCAGCAAACCGGTCTTGACGGATATTTTATGCAACTCAGAGCGATAACCATCGAGCCGGGCGGTCAAATCGCCGAACACTCACACGAAGCCCGGCCAGGTCTGGTCAAGGTGATCAGCGGTGACTGGACGGAAGGCAGACCGGAAGGGGAAGCGGTGTTTTCGCAGAGCGGCACCGTAGGTATCATCGAGGACGGTGATACGGTGCATTGGTATTACAAT